>CACYBG010000277.1 GCA_902772605.1 uncultured Spirochaetaceae bacterium | reverse complement strand
GCACTGATTACGCTCCTTGAAGCAGGTCAGAACGATGAGGCAAGGACTCTTTTTGAGCGTTACGAACATGCAACCCACGTCGATCAGACCGGAATGGATGAAAAAAAACGGAAGAAGGCTGCAAAGTTTGTTCCGTACGAGCATCTGGATGAACTGGAGCTTTGGGAATGCGAGATGGCTGGATGGTTTGCGCTTCAGTCGGGTGAATATGACAAGGCGAAGAAAATCTACGAATACATAATCAAGCTTTATTCCGGCAGAAGTCCTGTAACCAGGGCATCGGGACAGAATGAGGCCGTGGTCAACGCCGCAATGAACGTCGGAAACATCTATTCCGGGGAAAAGCTGTATGCTTCGGCCCTTGAATATCTGAACACTGCGTCCGGCCGTTCAAGCAATTCGGAGACCAAGGCCGAAATCCTCTACAGGATGGGTAAGCTCAGCTACTACATGCGCGACTATCATTCTGCGGTAAGGACTTTGAAGTATTCCATGACGCTTGCACCTGAAAACAACAAGACGCGTTTCATGCTCCAGCAGGCGATGAAGGCATCTGCGGAAAACTGACGGTCTTAAATGCCGGATGACCGACGTTTGGGAGCCGACTCCGGTGAAACTGATGTTTCCTGAGGGGTTTAATGTGGACACAGCCATTTTTTTTTAATATATTTTACTGTGACTCGAAAATTTTTTCGGGTGCCGTGGATTTACCCGGGTGGGTATCCGCAAAAATTAAAAATCAACGTTTTTGAGCGTTTTTCAGACCGAACCGGTATGGAAATGCAGAAAGCGCGAGGGGTGACCGACTTAAAGCTGAATGTCGGCGCCTACTTTGCAATCGGGAGTTCATATGAGAAAATCTTTTAAAGATATTATGTGTGAAGATGAAGAAGAGGAATCAAAGAAGAAGGACGAAGGTGCTGATCCTCTTGCTGAAAAATTCCTTAAAACGAGACAGATTCTTTTGAGCGGCGAAATCAATGAAGAGAATGCCGATAAGGTCGTCAAGCAGCTCCTTATACTTGAAGCCGACAGCGACAAACCGATTTACATTTACATCGACAGTCCTGGAGGCGACGTTGATGCCGGATTTGCAATTTTCGATACGATCCGCTTCATCAATGCACCCGTCTACACGATTGGATGGGGACTTGTTGCTTCTGCAGCCGCATTGATTCTGCTTTCCGCTCCGAAAGAAAGAAGGCTTGGTCTTCCGAACAGCCATTACCTTATCCATCAGCCGTCAAGCGGAATGAAGGGTGTTGCAACGGACATTGAAATCCACGCTGCTGAAATCGAAAAGACTAAGGCTAAGCTCAACAGGTTGATTTCTGAAGAGACCGGAACAGCATTGGACAAGGTTTCAAAGGATACGGACCGCGACTACTGGCTTAATGCAGATGAGGCAAAGGATTACGGACTTATCGGCAGGGTCATATCAAAACGTTCTGAACTTAACTAGGCTTGAATATGTTTTTCGAATTGACTGATACTATTGTAGACGACATCCTTTTTTCAATGGAAGATCAGGGCGGCGAATGGTTTTTCGATTCCCGCAATAAGACTGTTGCATCCAGAGAAATGATGGAAGAGGTCGGTTTGGAAAACGGTCTCAACGAGGATGATTTTTATGAGCTTCCCGTCTGGAAAAGTGAAGACGGGTTTGAGCTTATGGAAGAATTCACGGAAAATCTACACGCGCCGGAAGCACATTATGCTTTGCGTAAGGCTTTGTCCGGTGGAAGGGGGGTGTTCAGGAATTTTAAGGATGTTTTAAAACGTTATCCAGAAGTGGAGCGCCGCTGGTTTTTATTCAAGAACGATAGAATGAGGTGTCGCATTACCGCCTGGTACAACGGTCTGCGCGAATCGTGGGGTCTTGAAGAGCTTGAGGAAAAATATACTGATGTAAGCCAGGAAACTGACGAGCTTCTGATGGCTGATTTTACTTTTTCCGATTTTGATTTCAAGGACGATTTTTCAGATTTGGAACGCGGACTTTCAGCTCTGGCGGATGGGAATTCGGAATTGGATATGACTAAGCTTTTTTTATTGAGGCACCATTCCAATATTTCAGAGCCAAGTGAAAAATCAGGCTTTGTATGCAGGTCCCAAAACGGCGACTTTGCAGGCTGTCTGCTGGTTTCAAATTGTCCGCCAGAATCAGGGGAAACCGTAATCATTACGGATTTCTTCATTGACAGGAATTACCGAGGGCTGGGCATTGGCCGTGTGTTGCTTTCAAAAGCCATTGCCGCATTGACAGACCGGGGTGTTCATTTTTGTTTTGCATCGGGCATACTCGTCCCGGAGACCTTTAGATTGACTTTTGAACAGTTTGGATTTAAGAAAAACGGTCCGGGGTTTGTATTAGAGTTGTCCGCTTAGGGATGGAGTTATGTGGGCGGAGAAATCGGTGTGGATTTTTGCCGCATGACATATCTAACCGTCGCCTGGGAAATTAAGCGGCCGCTGACTGTCGTTTAGGGCGCCAATCAGCGGTTCACGTCCATTTTTTTCATAGGGAGTCTCAAAAACTTCAGTTTTGCGAGCCCCTTCCTGATTTGTTCCTGGATGGATATGGAGCTTAGATCTGCTTATCCGGACGGATTAACGAAAAAATGGAGAATCATGGTTATCCCGCATGTTCGGGGTGCCAAAAATGACCTGAGATTTAATGTCCAGGATTCAAGGAGTTTTTTATGGCATACAATGGTAATGCTGTTAACGAAGAACAGATTGCTTCTTTTTTGGCTGAAGCACTGAGGAGTTTGGATAATGCATCTGACAGTGAAATCGATGCTTTGAACGCTACCTATAAGTTGTTCAAGAAGAATGTTCCTTTTTCAAAGAGAAAGTACGTTGCAGCTCTGCTTGTAAGACAGTCACATGGTGGACATCGTGGATATGACCGTGACCGTTTTGGCGGAAAGGACAGAAACAGCCGCTTCCATACAAGGGAAAGAGGTGAACGCCCAGAGCGCACATCAATCAATAAATCAGAAATCCGTTCTTCACGTGAGGGCATGGAGCGCGAGGAAAGGGTACGTGCTCCAAGGGTGACAATCGATTCATCAGTTGCAAAGTCGATTTTCATCAGCATCGGACGCAACCGCCGCGTATTCCCTAGGGATTTGCTCGGACTGTTGATTTCAGTCGGTGGACTTGAACGTGAACGCATCGGTGAAATCAAGGTTTTGACTAGCTATTCATTTGTACAGCTTTATGCAGAAGACTGTGAAAAGACTATCGCTGCCCTCAACGGTTACGATTATAGGGGACGCAAGCTTACGGTCGGATATTCACGCAAGGCTGCCGATGAAGACGGCGAATCAATCGAAGGCGAGAATGTTCCTTCTGATTCAGGACTCAACAACGACCCGATTCCTGCAAACGTGACGAATACCGCACATGCAGATGAATCCATGTCTTCAGAGACTGCAAAGATTGCCGCTGAACAGAGTGAATTTGCCGCACGCCAGTCATCAGTTTCATCTGGAACCGCAAGCGACGAAAACATAAAGCCTTTCTTTGAAACTACTGATGACGGACAGGTAAAGTCACGCTTCAACAATCAGCAGTAATCGAATTCTTCGGCTGTAGGACATCGGGAAACTCCGCATCAAGCGAATGATTCCTGTAGTCATAAGTTCGAAGAATCCGTCTGAAATAAATTCCCCGTTGCTTCAATGTGACGGGGTTTGTTTTGTAAGGACCGCAATCTGAGGGGTTCTTTCGCCTGAATTTGGTTTTGGAGGATTTTATGAAAATGACTGTTTTGCAGACCGGAGGAGATTTTGAAGTCAACACCTATATCGTTCCGTTGAATGACAATAATGTTTTTGTGGTCGATCCTGCCGACTGTGAATTCTGCGGAGACAGGTTCAAGGTCGTAAATCATCTGAAGGAAAACGGGTTGAATCCTGTTGCAGTGGTTTTGACGCACGGACATTTCGACCATGTTACCGGACTCAAGGACTTTAGAGCCGCCTATCCCGATGTTCCTATCCTCATTCATGTCGATGACAGGGGCTATATCAGTGAAAATTCCGAATTCGTACAGGGAAATCATCTGAAGCTGATTCGGGACGGAATGAGGATTCTTCCTTACGTTACAAATCTTCCGCCGCCGACTGAATATCTTCTGAGCGATAAGCCTTTGGGCATACTGGACTGTTTTAAAGGAAAAGAGCCCGAACTCATTGAAAGCCTGAATAAATGGACCGTTCTGTGGACACCTGGACATACACCTGGTGGAGTCTGCCTTTACAATGCCGAAGAAAGGACCCTGATTTCCGGCGACACGATTTTTTACCAAGGTGTCGGAAGATGGGACAGGCCTCTTGCAGACGAGGAAATGCTCATGGAATCCGTACGAAGGGTGTACAGGACCATTCCCGGCGATACGAGGGTTTATCCGGGACATGAACTCTACGGCTTTGAACTGAAGGAAAATTTCTGATTTCGACTAAAATATGCTGCCATTTTCAGGATGATGGGGTGACTTTGAAAAAAAACGAAGCTCCATCATGCCCGGTGGCCGTTCAAACTCCCGTCCAGTACTTCATCGATTCCTTAGGTCTTGTTTATGTAACGGAATTCGTGTATGATAAGTACCATGGCTAGCAATATTTTATTTACCCTCCTCAAATTCTACTCAACGAGACAGCGCACTGCTGTAATCGATCAGGGTGAATTTGTTGATTATCTAAGGCGGTATGTCCAGCACCATGATGAGGACGCTCCGGAACTCAACAATTACATCAAATATGCCGAGGAGCTCCAATCGGAACTGGAAAGTCTTGCTGCGAAACATCAGATTGCACTTACTACACAGGCGGGAAAGCAGTTCATCGTCGTCATTTCCTATGTGATTGACGAATGTACTCAGCTGTATGACGAAATGCAGCGCAATTATTCTCATCCGTTCCCGAATGTAAACGAACTTCCAAAACACGTTCCGTCCGATATAGCCGTGAAGGATCAGGCAAGCGACATCATTTTCAAGATGCTTGACGGAACAATCAATGCAAGCGAAAGGACCCTTTATTGCGTCGTATTCGGAAAGGGTGTTCCGGGACTTTTGATTCCTTCTAACGTTTCAATCCATGACATAATCAACATCTGTCTCAAGAAGCTTCAGGACATGCTCAGGAAGGGTGATGCGCACGATTATTTCCAGAAGAAAATCAACGGTGCAAATCCCGGAAAGGAAATCTCCATAAAGAATTTCTTTACGTCCCTGCTTGGAAAACCGGAAGAGACCTGGATTGCACTCAAGAATAACGGTGATTCATTCTATTATTGGAATCAGCTCTGCTATTTCATCCGTCAGGACTGCATAAAGATGAAGGACCTGAACGCTGAGGACATAAACGTTCTTCAGACAATCGGGGTGATTGAAGTTGCCGCTTCCTACTATAAAAACGTTGCCGCAGAAAAGGTCTTGAAGGAAGCCGCATTCAAGATTCTGGACGAGCAGCTTGTTCAGCCTCCGTATTATTTTACGATGGACGAGATTGCAAGGTTCAAGGATCAGAACGGAACTCTCCTCATTTCGAAATATACCGAAGACGATTTGCATGAGCACATAAAGGAACTCACATCGTATTCGAAGACTTCCGATTTGCCTCCGCTTTTGATTTTCAAGGAAAACGAAACGAAGTCATACTTCATAGTCAAGGAAAGCGTAATGCCGTTGATTGTCAGGCTCTGCAACGATGCACGCGAACTGATTCACGACAGCTTGAGCAAGTCATGGTTCAAATATCTGGAGCAGTATGAAATCCTCTCTGAAATGAAGGAGCAGGCGGCCTTTGAAAGGTGTCTCGAAAGGGAACTCAAGGTCTGTTCACCGATTCTTTACTCTCTCCTTAATTCGACTTTCCTTCCGCTTGTCAGTGAAGATGCCAGCAAGCTGATTCTTTTCCGCGACGGTGTGTTGGTTCCTTACAGCGAACTCCTCATGCTCAGACGTGCAGAAATCTACAGCAATGCAAAGGCAAAGCTTCCGTTCTGGTATTCAATGCCGGTCATTTCATGGATTCTTTCTGCAATCCACAGGAAGTCCAAGGCTCAGAGGCTCAAGGATTCCGAAAAATCAGCTACCGCCAGACTCATCAATGAAGAAAAGGCGATGGCCGATGCAAGGCAGGATGAACTTGACGCACAGGATTCATTGGATCCGAAAAAGAGCAACCGCAAGAAGGAATTGAGGCGTGCAGCTACTAACATTGAGGCACAGATCGTTCCTGAAAACAGCACCATAGACCGCGAACTTGATTCTTACATGCATGAATGGAACGACAGAATCAGCAAGCAGGCCCATGATGATTTGGTCGAAGACATCAATACGCTGATAAGGGATTATACAAGGCGCGTACTCCGCATGAACAAGACCGAAGTGTTTACCCGCGACAGGATTTCTACCCTGGCTGCAGCTTTGGTTGATACTCCGACCCTCATGAAAATCAAGAATCATCCGGCTCTGAAACGCTACGTAGAACTTTACATGGTCAAGTTGATTAAAAACATTCCGTAAGGTATTAAGCGGTATCCGAAAGCAAATTTCGGATGCCATCACTCTTTCTGATGGGGAGTCTCTGAGAGCGTTTGCCTTTGGAGACTCCTTAATTTTTATCCCTGGAGAGGAAAAATGCTTGCAAAAAGATTGGAAAAACTTCATCCGTATGTTCCTGGCGAACAGCCTAAGGATCGGGAATACATAAAGCTCAATGCAAATGAAAATCCATATCCGCCGCATCCTGATGTAGGTGAGGCAATCAAGTCTGCGGTCGATTCAAAGCTGATGAAAATCGGACTTTATCCAGACCCGGATGCAAATGAACTCCGTAAATCCATAGCCGACATGCTCAATTCCACGGGCGGAGTTTTCTGCAATGCGACGATTGAAGGAAAAAAATGCACCCCGTCTGAAAACGACAGGATTCCGTTTACTGTTACCCCCGACATGATTTTCTGCGGAAACGGAAGCGATGAAGTCCTGAGTTTCGTTTTCTATACTTTTTTCGGAAGCGAACGTCCCTTGGTCCTGCCTGAGTTTACATACAGCTTTTATCCAGTCTACTGCGGATATTACGACATACCCATGGATACTATTCCGTTGAAATCCGACTGGTCGCTGGATAAGGAAAAGATTCTTTCGGAGGCGAATAAAAACGATTCTTCGATTATATTTGCAAATCCGAACGCACCGACGGGAATTTCTTTGACAAGAGCCGAGGTTGCCGAAATGATTAAGACCGCTCCGAAAGACAGGATTTTCGTTGTGGATGAAGCGTACTGCGATTTTGGCGGTGAAAGCTGCATTCCGCTTTTGAAGGATTTTGACAATCTGGTTATCGTCCGCACGTTCAGCAAAAGCCTTTCGTTCGCAGGAATGAGGCTCGGTTATGTGGTTTCGTCTCCAGATTTAATCAAGTCGATTTTTACCGTCAAGAATTCGTTCAACCATTTTCCGCTTGATTTCATCACTCAGACTGCGGGAGCTGCATCTGCTGATAACGCCTGGTATTATGCCGAAAACGCCCGGAAGATTGCAGCTGAAAGGGATTCGTTCACTGATTTTTTGAGACAGCGCGGTTGGTTCGTAATCGACAGCAAGACGAATTTCGTGTTTACAAAAAAGGATGGGCTTAGCGGGGATGCAATCTATCAGTCCGTAAAAAAAGCCGGAATCCTCATACGCCATTTTCAACTCCGGGAATTGAAGATTTTGTCCGAATCAGCATAGGTACGAAAGAACAGATGGACATGCTCAAAAAGGTGATGGAGGAATTATGAAATTTCTGATTCTGTCCGACATGCACGGAGATTTTGAAAAACTCGACAGGCTGGACGAAAAATTCAAGTCTGCCGATGCGGTGATTTTCGGAGGGGATTTTTCAAAATTCAAAAGCCCTGAAACCGGTCTTCCCGCAATGGAAGCTCTCTGCAAAAAGCATGACGTCATTTTTTCGGTAATCGGAAACTGCGACGAACCTTCGTTGATAGAGGAATCAGAGTCCAGGGACATAAACATTGAGGGAACGTTGGTCAGCCACGAAGGACTCTTTTTTGCAGGAAGCGGCGGTGGAACCAAATTCACCGGAGAAACCCCTTTTGAACGTACCGAAGAAGAACTCCTT
>CACYBG010000276.1 GCA_902772605.1 uncultured Spirochaetaceae bacterium | reverse complement strand
TTCGTGTATTAATCAGCGGTTCTCTAAATCAGCCGTTTCTCGATATCCCCAGATCGGAAATCAGCTTTGAAACGTAGGTTCGCTGAACGTCAAGAGTCCTCGCCGCAGCCGACTGATTCCACCCCTCCTCTGCAAGTATCCTTGTTATGTAGTTCCTCTTGAATTCATTGACAGCCGTCTTCAGCGACCTGTCGCCATCCGGTGAAGGAATTGCACGGGACGCCTCTGATTTCATCTCCGACGCAAAATCGGAACCACCCTGACAGAATGAAAGGTCGGACGG
Source organism: uncultured Spirochaetaceae bacterium (assembly GCA_902772605.1). Classification (GTDB taxonomy): domain Bacteria; phylum Spirochaetota; class Spirochaetia; order Treponematales; family Treponemataceae; genus Treponema_D. The sequence goes on along the minus strand of CACYBG010000276.1, from coordinate 3,018 downwards.
CAGAATCAGATTCGACGGGCAGCATATGCACGAATGTTCGACCGCATTTTTAAGTTCGGAAACGTTTCCCGGCCAACCGTATTCAGAAAGCACCCTTTCAGCGGACGGTGAAAAGCCTGCCAGATCTTTCTTATGAATGCGGGAATAGCGTTCAAGGAAAAAGGACGCAAGCGGAACGATGTCCTCCGGATGTTTTCTTAGCGGAGGGATGTTGAGCGGAAGAACGTTGAGCGCATAATAAAGTTTCTCGCGAAAACGTCCGTCGGAAACCATTCTTTCAAGGTTTTTCGACGTTGATGCCATGACCCTGACGCTGCACCCGACAGGAGAGTCGCTTCCGTCGGGAATGAAAAATCCGTCGTGAAGCACGTCATAAAGCCTGTCCTGTATGCCCAACGGAAGGCTTCCGACCTCATCGAGAAAAAGGGTTCCTCCTTCGGCAACCGAAAAAGACCCACCCTCAAGCTTTCCACCTGATGCACACCCGAAAATTTCCCGGGAAAGAAGTTCCTCCGACTTCGAAACGCAGCCTACGGAAACGAAAGGTCCGCTCCGTCCGGCACTTCCTTCGTGCAGCCTTCTTGCAAACACGCCCTTCCCCGAACCGTTTTCACCCGAAATCAGTACCGACGCATTTGTCCGGGCTATTTCAGAAACGGTCCTTTCCACATCCTGCATCATGGGGCTTTTAAAGGGAAGATACATGAAGCTTCCGTCCGCACCGCACCGACCGAGGGAAGAAAGCAGGTCGTTCTTGCGCATGTACAGCACATGCCTTACATAGGCCCGTCCCGAGTGGATTCCAAGCGTTTCAAGCAGCGAAACGTCATCATTGGTAAAGGAGCGGGAATCGCTACGGTTGAAGGCCTCGACTATGCCGAAGCAGTCTTCCCCGAAAGCAACAGGAGATGCTATCATGTTTCTGGGACGGGAAGAAATCGGCTTTCCGGAAAAGAAACGTTCGTCAGTGGAAGGACTGTTGATTACGACGGATTGCCGATGTTCCATGACCCATGAAGCAACGCTTCCGGACTCAACCGCCACGTACTTCACCGCATGACCGGACGGACCGTATGAAACGAGCAGGTTCCTCTTGGTTCCGCTGTAAATCAAAACGGAACAGGCTTCACAACGAACGAACGCCACTACCTGCTTCAGAAACGAAACAAGCATGGCGTTCACATCATCGAGAGTAAAATCAATACTGTCGTTCAATTCGATGAATGACTTGAGATACCCAGCTGTTAAATCCAAGTTTCCGTCACCCATCGAACAGATTTTTTATTTGTTGAGGTTGAGACTGTCTCCGATTGTATATGCTCCGTCACCATCATTGCCGTTAGCCATATACTGAGAGATCTCTGCCCTAACCTGTGCCTTCTTGTATTCCTTGACGGAGAAAGCAACCTTTTCCCTTTCAACATCGATGGAAACAACGTAAACGTTAACCTTGTCACCGACATTGTACTTCTTTACGGCTTCTTCAAAAGGAGTGTCCCTGTCCTCGCTCAAATTTGCCTTATTAACGAGTCCTTCGATTCCGTTAGGAGCCTTTACGAAGATTCCGAAATCCTGAATGCTGGATACTTCACCTTCAAGGGTGCTTCCAACCTTGTATTCGGCTGCGAAGGCCTTCCAAGGATTGTCAGTAAGCTGCTTTACGCCTACGCGGATCCTGTGGTTTTCGACATCACACTCGATGACCACAACCTCAAGTTCCTGCTCAACCTTGATTTCGCTTCCCGGGTGCTTTACCTTCTTTGTCCAAGAAAGATCTTCACCGGAAAGGAAAGCATCGATTCCTTCTTCAAGCTGAATGAAGGCACCGCTGTTGGTAATCTTGACGACCTTGCCGTTCACCTTTGTTCCGACTGGATACTTGTCACCGATTGAATCCCATGGATTGTCGGTAACCTGCTTGAGACCGAGAGAAACCCTTCCAGCCTGAATATCGTATCCAAGAATCATGCACTGTACTTCATCGCCTTCCTTCACCATGTCGGACGGCTTGTTGATTTTCTTCGTCCAGCTGAATTCAGAGATGTGCGTAAGTCCTTCGATTCCTTCTTCAAGTTCAATGAATGCACCGAAATCGCAAAGCTTGGTAACCTTACCCTTTACGATGTCGTTTACATGATACTTTTCTTCAAAGTGTACCCACGGATCTTCCGTGAAGTGCTTGAGCGAAAGGTTGATTCTCTTTCCCTCCGGATCAAGGCGGATAACCTTAAGTTCGATTTCCTGTCCCTTCTTTACGAAATCCTTTGGACGGGTAACGTGTCCCCAGCTCATGTCGTTGATGTGGAGCAGACCGTCAAATCCACCCAAATCAATGAATGCACCGAAGCTTGTAAATGACTTTACGGTTCCCTTTACGGAATCACCGATCTTGACTTCATCGAAGAATTTATTGCGGTTGATGTCAATCTGCTCTTCAAGGTACTTGCGGCGGTTGACGACAACATTCTTTTTCTTGTTTGCCATGAGGCGTTCGATGTAGAACTTGCTGCGTACGCCGATAAGCTTCTCTTCCTTTTCAACCTTCTGGCTGTCTGCCTGACTGATTGGGAGGAATGCTGAGATTCCGCCTCCGAGGTCTACCCTGTATCCGCCCTTCTGAGTGGCTTCGATAACGCCCTCTACAGGAGTCTTATCCTTATATGCAATGTTGAATTCATCCCAAAGACGCTTTTCATCAGCAATCATCTTTGAAATCTCAGGCAGTCCGTTGCGACCGGCTGAATTCTTCAGATAAACCGTTATCCTATCACCGACTTTCGGTGTTTCATGACCGAATTCTGAGAGGCGCAATTCTCCGTCTCTTCCCAATCCTTCGATACTTACATAGACAGTATCATTTGTTACGGCTGCAATTGTTCCAGTAACATTTTCACCAGCTTCAACTGACCCCATTTTATCAAGAGATGCTGCCAATTGTGCATGAATGTTGCCGGAGTCCTGTGCTTCATTCAGTTCCACTTCCTTCTGTTCCATAGCTATAACCCTTAAGCATTAATA
>CACYBG010000275.1 GCA_902772605.1 uncultured Spirochaetaceae bacterium | reverse complement strand
CTTCCGCGCTACAAGAGACCGAAGAAAATCATCTTTGCCCCGGTACCAAGAAACGCCACCGGAAAAATCGAAAAACCGCTCCTCTGCAAAATGTACGGAAAAGAACATCTGGTCGCCTACGAAAACGAAGGGTGAGATCAGTTAAGAAAACAAGAGCCGGGTATTATAAAACTATAAACCCGGCTTTTTGATTTATGATTGCTTCAATAAGCGATGTTATTTTTTTCTTTTTTCATAAATGTTTCCTTAATAGTTATTTGATTGCCACAAAAGAGTTACAAGGTGTTTCTCTTTGTAGCAATTTTGTTTTCAAATATGCGATTCTATATATTTCACGACATCATTAACTGTCAACAGTTTTTCAGCGTCTTCATCAAGAATCTCACATTCAAATTCTTCTTCAAATGCCATAACGAGTTCAACTGTATCAAATGAATCGCAACCCAAATCTTCAATAAAATTTGAAGACTCTGTAACTTTTTCACCACAAATTCCACAGTGTTCAACCACTAACCTCTTTACTTTTTCAAGAATAGTTTCTTCACATGGTTCAGCCTTAAAATATCTATTTATTCTTGCTCCTGGAGGAAGCAGAAACTTGTTTTCACCGCAGATACATTCCTGTTCTTCTTTGCTACATTCTGGTTCATTATCTAGAACAAAACTGTCTGGTAAAGTTATGTAATTATCTTCGCAATCACGGAGAGCATCATATTCAATATTTGTTACATCAGCTGGGATTTCTATAACATCGTCATTATAATCTTTTGCTGCATAAATTAAAGATATTTTATTCTTTTCTCTAGCTATAACAAACTGTCCATTTCTTACTGAATACTGAGTATTATCATCTTGAGCTATAATCTTTGTATTTTTGAAATTCATTTTTATTTTAGACTTATTTATAATTACTGGTGGTATATGATTGTCAGAAAAGGCCGATTCCGAAATCTTTTCAAGACTTGAAGGCAGTTTTAATAACAACACGGATTCACAATAAAATGCTCTCGGTTTGATAACCTTTATACCTTCACCAATATTCAGTTCATGAATGCCAATGTCATAACCATTTTCATCGTCTATAGAAAATGCAAATTTTTGTATCGTATCTACATTTTCTGGAATCTCAATATTACGACAAGATTCTGTATAAGTATTGTAAAGAACAGATTTTCCTTTAATCGCCAAGCCATTTTCTATTTGTAATTCTGGATGTGAGAAATTCTTTATATGGCAACCAGCAAATGCATAATCACGGATATCAAAACATTCTTTGGGTAAAGTACCGATGTCTGATAAATTAATGCAATTAACAAATGCTGACTCACAAATACTGCTTATGGTTTTTGGGAAAAAAACTTGTACTAATCTAATACATTCTTGGAAAGCACCCTTACCAATTAAAAATAAATTTGTATTTGAAAACTCAAGTTTTTCAAGATTAGTACATCCCCAAAATGCCAAATATCCTATATGCTCAAGACTATTTGGGAAAACAACTTTTTTTAAGCTATCACAACGGTAAAAGGCCTCTTTTCCAATATTTTTTACACCATCAGGAATCGTTATTGATTCAATATATTTGTCCAGGCATTTCTCGACTGTAAGACCATCCTCAGAAATTTGCAAAACTGTGGTTTCCTTTGGTTTATCCATAATCATACCTCCTGTTCTTTTCAGAACTTCATTTCTTTTAGAGTATTATTGCATAGATTTATGTAATAATAACTTTGACATAGGGGGGGCAAAAAAATTTCTTTCTTACTCCCGAATGACAAGTTCCGTACCCTTTCACGAATTTTCCGATTCCGACAAATCTTCGCCGTTTCTGATTTTTGCTGCATCCAGAAAGCCCATGCTGTAGATTGTGGTTTTATTGCGTCCGTGCTGTTTAGAATAGTAAAGTGCCTTGTCCGCTTTTTTGAAGATGTAGTTCGGGGTCACGCCCTTGATGTCGTGCATGAGACAGCCGCCCACGCTTATCGTGATGCTCAGTTTCTGGTCTTTTTCGTAAAGGACTATTTCGCTTACCGCAATCCGTATGCGCTCGGCAATTGAAAAAAGACTTTTGCCGTCACATTCATTAAGCAAAATCGAAAATTCTTCACCGCCGAATCTTGCGACGCAATCATTTTCCCTGACCAGTTTTTTGAGGGTCTTTGCAAGGACGACAAGAACTTTGTCACCGCACAAATGTCCGTAAGTATCATTGAAATGCTTGAAAAAATCTATGTCGATTATGAGCATCCCGGAAAGACGGTTGTAGCGCCGCATGTTGCTGATTGCCTCTTCCATTTTGGTGAT
>CACYBG010000274.1 GCA_902772605.1 uncultured Spirochaetaceae bacterium | reverse complement strand
TACCTTTGATGAACAGGCCACACGCCACGTTCAGGTTGCAGAAATGGTTTTGGAAAAAGCAAAGCGCCTGGTAGAACACAAACGAGATGTTGTAATCCTTCTTGACTCAATCACCCGTCTTGCCCGTGCTTACAACCAGACAGTTCAAACCTCTGGAAAGGTTCTTTCTGGTGGTGTTGACTCTAATGCCTTGTTTAAGCCAAAACGCTTCTTTGGTGCGGCCAGAAATGTAGAAGAGGGTGGTTCTCTAACAATCATTTCTACAGCTTTAATAGAAACCGGCTCACGCATGGATGAAGTTATTTTTGAAGAGTTCAAGGGTACCGGTAACAGCGAAATTGACCTTGACCGTAAGCTTGCTGAACGCCGTCTTTTCCCTGCTATCAATATCAAAAAATCTGGAACCAGAAAGGAAGAGCTTCTCCTTACCGAAAACGAGCTTCAGAAAATCTGGATACTCAGGAAGGTCCTGAATCCTATGGAAGACGCAGACATACTGGAGCTTATCATGGACAAGATGAAGAAGACGAAGGACAACGACGCTTTCCTGCTTTCCATGAATACCGGTTCCGCAGCCGTGGATTAAGTCGTAAAAATCAGCCTGAAGGTCGGTTTACGGGCTTTTTTGGCTTGACCATGAAAATCGAATTCTGTATAATGGTTTTCGTTCTATTTTTAAATGGGACGAAAATCAATTTTTTGTAACATCTTGTGGTGTTGATTTGATTGTTAACGGTAAGGAAATGATACACTTTTACGGTGCATTGCACTGCAGAAGATGTAGAGCTGACCGGGCTTTCTTCAATATCGGGCAAGAGACAGGAGCAATCATGAAAAAGGGAATCCACCCTGATTACAAGTTGACTAAGATCACATGCGTATGTGGCAACGTCATCGAAACTCGTTCAACAGTGGAAAACATCCACGTTGAAATCTGTTCAGCCTGCCATCCTTTCTTCACTGGAAAACAGAAGCTTGTCGACACAGCTGGACGCATCGATCGCTTTAACAAGCGTTACGGTATGGGCGCAGAGAAGAAGGCTGAAGAAAAATAAGGTCTGGGCGTCTTAAGTATCCCTCTACCGCGGCAAGTAAACGGTTATTTAAGCTGAGATTTTATTTTTTATTAAGGAGCAAAAAATGGCAACTAGAAGAAACCCACGTTTCAAGGAATGTAGAAGACTTGGAGTCAACGTATGTGGACATCCAAAGGCAATGAATAGAGCAAACGACCCGGCTTTCAAGAAGACAAAGAAGACCTCTGAATACGGACTTCAGCTGATTGAAAAGCAGAAGGTAAAGGCATACTACGGTATCCTTGAGCGCCAGTTGGTCCGCTACTTCGACCTTGCATCAAAGGCTGAGGGAAAGACAGGTGCAGCTTTGATTTCTATCCTTGAATGTCGCCTTGACAACCTGGTTTACCGCCTCGGATTTGCAAACTCAATCCGTATGGCCCGCCAGATGGTTACTCACAGGCACTTCCTGGTTGATGGAAAGAGGGTGAACATCCCTTCATACAACGTAAAGGTCGGTTCAACGATTTCTTTGATTGAAAAGTCACGCAAGAACGAACAGTTCAAGAAGTGCTTCTTCGATTATAACGCTGCACCGCTCGATTATCTTGAGCGCGATGTAGACAACTTCTCAGGAAAGCTCGTAAGCTATCCGCAGCGTGAGAAGATTCCTGTAGAAATCAACGAGCAGATGGTCGTTGAATACTACTCAAAGTAATCTGACACGGATCTTGAGAAAGCTTCCCTTCGTCCTGGAGGGAGGCTTTTTTTATGCCTGCAATTCAACTGCGATTTCATCCTGTTTGCTGCAATTCCCCGCTCTTTTAAGCAAATCAAAAAAATCCGTCCGTCCGCGAAAGATTTCTGTCAATTGTGTTGATTGGGTAGAGGAATGGTATTGACATCCTCCTTAACCTTTGTTTTAGAGCCAAAGAGAATGCCGTTTTGAGTCGTGTATGTTTTTTAGGAGATATGAACTTTTTACTCCAGCTCATTCTTAAGGCCGTGCTTGAAGAGCCTCAAGTCCTGTATGCGGTAGGTCAGGGTTGAATCCAGCTTGTGAGGGTCTTCAATCCTGCTTACCAACGGTATCGTAAACGCATAGAATACAGGATCGTAGCCTTCGCATTCGATTTCGACCGTGAAACTGAAGTCCTTTTTTTCATTCGGCTTCAGGCTTGCCTCCGGTGCAACCCAGAATGAATACCTGCCGCTGGTCTTTTCAAACGTACTGCACGGATTCGACCAGCTTACGTCCATCATTGTCGCCAGGTCTCCGTTGCTGGTTTTTAGCGTTACCCTTGCATCCTTCAGGGGTTCGAAGGTCGTTCCGTCAAAAATGGAGCCTATGAACGTGGGGAAGGTGAATGTCGGAAGCATCGTTTCCCAGTCGCCGCTTGCATTCAGCTTCGCCTTGTTGTGGTACGGGCGCTTTGCGGAATTCACCATGCGGATTGCCTCTATTCCGAGCCTGTCCAGATCGACCATCAGCTGGCGGTCCGAGTGTATTTCAGTCGAGTTGTAGGTCATTCCGCGGCCGCTGACCACGTATCTGGGCTGTATCCTGTTTAGTACGTATGTATAGGCATCCAGGCGGCAGTTTTCACAGTCGCATTCAAGCCAAGTGTTTCCCTCGTTTTTTATCCTTTCGTAAAGTTCGTTAACCCGAATAATGACCTGTTCTTCCATGATGTTGTGAATGTTTACCATTGTTTTGCCACCTTTCGTTCAGGAACCGGTACCTGCTCCCAAAATATTTTTTTTATGATAACCGTTGATAAGGCCAGCTGAATAATCTGCCGCCGAAAACCGAACAAAGAGATACCGAATACATTCATTATAAACCACATGTCAAGATTTTGCAAACTTTTTGGTCGTTTCTTTGCCCAGACATGTCAAAAACTTGGGAAATTCGAATGAAGCCCGTGTCAGCCATAAAAAAAGCCCCCGGGATTGAAGCGAAACATGCGTTGCACTTCCGTCCGAATGGGGGCATTGATAAGTCTGTAGAAGCTTTACTGTCCGCCGTTCCTTGTGTAAGAGGCAAGACCACCCTGGAGAAGGATGTCCGCACTGCGCTTTGCAAGGTCGTTCACGGCAT
>CACYBG010000273.1 GCA_902772605.1 uncultured Spirochaetaceae bacterium | reverse complement strand
TTGGTCTCACCCGAAGAAAGGAGCGGAAAATCCTTACGGATTTCTTTGGCGTCAATCATAATACATCCTTGGGAACCTCTGATTAATGCTTCCCGTATTAATCAGAGGTTCCCTGCAATTTCTCGTAATTCTTTATACTGTAAGGAATTACTACGAAATTGCAAGTTTTATGTTTAACGCTGAATAATCCGCTTTCGGATTATTCAGCGTTAACTTTGGAGGTCCGGAACCGAAGATAAACTTTGATTCCGAACGGTATTTATATGGTCCTCCCTAAAAGCCCCGCTTCGGAGATTCTTTAGGGATTCAGTCGGGCTTCAACACTGTAAAACAGGAGTCAAAGCCTTTGTCATTGTGAACACTGAATGTGCATGCAGGATCAGTCAAAGCGAAGAAAGCGACTCCGAAATTTTCTTTCTGGTCTCTTCCGACGGAACGTTCCTTGCAATCGAATTGATTTTGCTGTCTATCATCATTCTGCGTGCGATTTCCCTGTCTATGCCCCTGGTCTCCAGGTAGAAAAGTTCGCTTTCGTTCAGCTTTCCTATGGTCGAACCGTGCCTTCCGTCTACGCTTTCCTCTCCGCAAAGGATTACCGGAAGGGATTTGTTCACGACATCGGGACTCAGAAGGAGAACGTTTTCCTGCTCGTCTCCAACCGCATCGACGCATCCTGACGGGAAATCGATTGTTCCCCTCCAGGCTTTCCTTGCATTTCCGTCGAGCACTCCGTTTGAATTGAAGGCGGATTTCGTTTCCTTTCCGAACTGCCTTACGATGTAGTTTTCATCGACGGACTGTTTTCCAGCCATGAAGTATCCGGTATGAACGGAGGATTCTGCCCTGTACCCCTTCTGCACTATCATGCTTCCGGTAACGGTATCCCCCGCACCAAGGTTTATTTCGGTAAGTTCGAAGTTCGATTCCTCTTCCTGAAGGACTCCGATTCCGTTGTAATGGTGCACGTTTACGCCCAGAAGGTTTACGGTCGAAAGGTTGAGCGAAGAATGCGGTGCACAGTATACCCTGATTCTGTGTCCGAAAACTCCGCTTCCGTTGCCGCCGTCAAGGTATTCGAATACGAGAGATGCAGAAGAACCTTCTTCGGCAAAGATTACGGTTTCGCAGGCAAGTTTTTTGGACGAATCCGGCCTGAACGTGAACGTCAACGCCTCCGACAGGGATGCTCCAGAACCGATGCTTATGAAGTTAACGGGAATGTTCCGTTCCGCTGCAATTCTTTCGACGGAAGAATCAAAGTCGGGACCCATCTGCGTTCCGATCTGAGCGGGAAGTTTGAGCTCCCCTACGGCAATTTTCTTCATTCGGACTGAATCGGGAAGAGTGCAGGAGGTAAAATCGATGCCCCCGTCAATGCTTCCTTCAAAACGTCCGTGGTTTATGTGCAGATGATGCCAGGTAACCGATGGAAACCTGTTGACATCCGCAGAAATTACGTTTGATTTCGCTTCGGTATTTTCCATCACATAGTTCCTTTCATTTCCAGCTTTATGAGGTTGTTCATTTCAACCGCATATTCCAAAGGCAGTTCCTTGCGTACCGGGTTTGCAAATCCCGAGACTATCAGTGCCCTGGCTTCATCCTCGGAAAGTCCCCTGCTCATCAGATAGAATATGGCCTTGTTCGATATGCGTCCAATCTTTGCTTCATGTCCTACGTCGCAGTCATCGGTCATTATGTTCATGGCCGGAATCGTGTCCGAACGGCTCTTTGAGTCCAGCATCAGCGAATCGCAGTTGACGGAAACCTTGGAATGCTTGGCCGACTTGTTTACGACTACCGAGCTTCTGTATGTGTTCAGTCCGCCCGATTTTGAAATGGACTTCGAACTGATTACGCTCGACGTATACTTTCCGATGTGTACGACCTTTGCTCCTGTATCCAGATCCTGTCCGTTTCCGCTGAAAGTTATTCCGGTGAATTCACAGAGCGAACGGTCTCCCTTCAGTATCGTGGTAGGATACAGATATGAAATGTGGCTTCCGAATGAACCGCTGACCCATTCCATCTTTCCGTTTTCCTCGACTATGGCGCGCTTTGAGTTCAGGTTGTACATGTTCTTGGACCAGTTTTCAATGGTGCTGTACCTGAGGTGTGCGTCCTTCTTTACGACAAGCTCGACGCATCCTGCATGAAGGTTTGCAACGTTGTACTTCGGGGCTGAACATCCCTCGATGAAGTGTACGTCCGCACCCTCGTCGACTATTATGAGGGTGTGCTCGAACTGTCCGGCTCCCGCAGCATTCAGCCTGAAGTAAGACTGCAGCGGAACGGAAACCTTGACACCCTTAGGGACGTAGACGAAGCTTCCTCCGCTCCATACGGCACCGTGCAGTGCTGCAAACTTATGGTCCGTCGGAGGAATCACCTTCATGAAGTATTCCCTGACCATATCGGCGTATTCACCGTGAACGGCGCTTTCCATGTCGGTATATACTACTCCCTGCTTTGCCACGTCGTCCTTTACGTTGTGATAGACGACTTCGCTGTCATACTGGGCTCCGACACCGGCAAGGCTCTTTCTTTCTGCTTCCGGGATTCCAAGCTTTTCGAAGGTGTCCTTTATGTCCTGCGGAACATCCTCCCACCTTGCG
>CACYBG010000272.1 GCA_902772605.1 uncultured Spirochaetaceae bacterium | reverse complement strand
CAAGGTGGCGCTCTACCACTGAGCTATTCCCGCGAAAGTTTCGCGTTCACAAAACATGTTTGTCATGCTCTGCAATATTTGATTGAACCGATAATAGAATATATGAAAAAAAAAGTCAATAGGAAAAATTGCCGTCAGCACAAAAAAATCCCCGGTAACAACATGTTTTGCAGCCGGGGAATCATTTGCACTGTTTTTTACCAGTTCAAGAATCTTATGCCGAGTTTTGCGACTCCGCTGAATGAGCTTGAGTCCCTGAGAAAGTATTTCTGGTAGCGCACGGTAAATCCGATGATCGGCGCGATGTTGTTGAACATGACTCCAAGCTCGGCTCCGCCCTGCAGTCCAAAATAGATTCCGCTTTCAGTGAACGGCATGGACATTCCTATCGTTACTCCGGCCATCGGGACAAAAAGAACTTTTCCGCCGAACACAAGAGGAACCTGCATTCCTGTGTCCATGCCTATGTTTGTCAGCTTCAGGGGACTTTCTCTGTCGAACGTGTTTTTATCTTTTGGAATCGTGTTTGTCTCGGATGAAACGTTGAGTCCGTAGTAAAGGAAGTTTGTCGTGTAGCTTGCCTCAATCTGGTATCCGGATGTGGAATTTCCCGCTATCGGGAAAGTGTATGCTCCGGTCACTCTGAACTTGTATGGGTTTGCGACGATGGAGCCGGGCATCTCCAGCTTTGATGAGACCGCGCTGTATTCAAGCAGCTTCCAGTTTCCATGCTCGTTGATCCATTTGCTTGTGATTTCATTTTTCTCGCCTACGGTGAATGTGACGAGCATCATGTTGTCTTCCTCGGTGATTTCGGATGCGCTTATTGACGGTGCGTCCTTTTTTCCCTGCAATGAATTCCAGAGCTGCCATGCAAGTGAGCAGCGGATTCCCTCGATAGGGTCGTATGCGAAGATTGCGATCAGAATGTCCCTTTCTTCCGCCGGAATTTTTGACAGTGCCGCAAGGAATGAGTCACCGCCGTATTTTGCAACCATCTTGTTGGAAACGAATTTCAGGTAAGGCTCGTATTTCTTTTTTTCATCTGATGCGGAATCAATGAACTGCTGAACCCTCTTGTCCATGGTGAGCGCGCCTTTTCCTGCCGTGAGGGATTTTGCAAAAACCTTCTGTATGAGTGCGGAAGGAATCGCGAAGTTCGTTGAGTCACGGTATGAAGCCTTCCATGTGTTCACTCCGACGACACTGTATCCTGCCTCGGAGTCCGAAGTTTTTATAAGCAGCGGTCCACCGGAATTCCCGCCGTCAATCTGGGCGGAATGCTGTATGAGGGTTGAAATCTTTGGGTCAAGAAGCTCGTCAAGCCGTGCCGTTGAATTCGTGACGTTGCCTTTTCCAAGCTGCCACATCGGTTTTCCGTCAAGCCCCGGGAATCCTGCCGACCAAACGTCCTCGCCGTCTTCAACTGCATTTGCGGCAAACGGAAGCCCCTTTCTTGAAAAGCCTGCTGGAACGGAGATCACTGCAAAATCAACATCCTCGTCTGAATAAACGACCTCAAGGCCCTTGTACTCGGAGGTGGAACCGTCAGAATTTTCAAACTGGGCGGTCACTGATTCAGCCTCGCGGACGACATGACGGTTTGTGATGATATACGGTTTTCCGTCGGAGCCATAGGCAACAAAGCCCGATCCAAAAATCCCGTCCGTTATATATTCGTCTATGTATTCTGCATAGGAATTGTATCCGGCTTTTTTGAAGTAGTCCCGGTATTCTTCCAGAAATTTGATTGAATCTTCTGGAAGCACGGAACGTACCACGCAGACATAATCCCTCAGGGACGCGGCAAAAGCATTCATGGCAAGCCATAAAAGACCCAGCGTGAGAATAAATTTTTTCATGAAAGACACCTCTTTTTTTATAAAATCGAGCTTAAAATGCAGATTATGGCAAGTTTTATAGCAGGTTTCAGGATTTTAATCAATAATACTGATATATAATGTATAAAAGATTGGATTTATAATGAAGAGTTTTGCGAGAGAAGGGACTTGAACCCTCACGCCTAAGGCACCAGATCCTAAGTCTGGCGTGTCTGCCAATTTCACCACTCTCGCGTTACGTCAAGTTGCAAACCGGCCTTCAACGGAGTATTTCAAACCCGTATGAGCGATGGGAGGATCGAACTCCCGACCCACAGATTAAGAGTCTGTTGCTCTACCAGCTGAGCTAATCGCCCGAATATCCTGCATCAATAAAAGTGCCTTCTTTTATTTCTGCGTCCGACACGGCTCGAACGTGCAACCTACGGATTCGAAGTCCATTGCTCTATCCAGTTGAGCTACGAACGCGACTCATCGGCTACACTTTACATGTAAGACATGCGGAAGGGTGCCTGGTGGGTTTCGAACCCACGACAACCAGATCCACAATCTGGGATTCTACCCCTGAACTACAGGCACCATGTAATCGATGAATCACAATATATCAGAACGACATTTTTATGTCAACGGCTTATCCTGAAATTTTATGCAAAATCATGAATTGCGTATCGGATGATGAAAAATCATCTTTATCTTCTATAAAATCAATTCATGCTGATTGAATGACCGGTTCAAAAATCATGGGGCAGGCGGGACCGTCCCTAAAACCGATTTTTTCATTTTTCACCAAAAAAAATCCTAATGCTCGGTTTTCAGATTCCGATAATCGGTTTAGAGAACCTGTAGAGGGGTAGTTTTATGGCGGAAAATATTAAGATTGCTGATGAGTCTGTATCCTCCGACGTTGCGACGGCGGAAGAACTGGTGAAGGTTGACCTTCCTGTGGAAAGTGTAGCTGTTGATGATGCGGAGAAGGTTAGTGCCGAATCAGTGCGTGAAGAGGATTCTGAAGAATCTTCCGTTAAGGATGACGGCGACGTTTCGGAAGTCGAAGCTGCATCTGATGAATCCCTTGAAGTAGAGTCGGAGGAAGCCGAAAAGCCCGAGCTTGCCGTCGACAGGGAGCTCCTTCAGATTCTCAACGCTCAGAACGACGTGCTTGACTGCATGCTTACTCAGCAGAAGAAGATTCATGACAGCGTAAGGGACAGAAGATGGACGGACCTGGAGGAAAGCATCAACAACATGCGTGCCTACAGCGATGCGTTCGTCAATCTGGATCAGTGCCGTGAAAGCTATGTAGGTGACAACAGGGCCCTTTATCTGGTGCCTGGAATTCAGGACGTTTACGTCAGCCTTCGAACTAAGCTTTCCAAGAGCAAGATTGAAAACATGGCTTTGGCGACCTACGTTTCATCAACCAAGGAATTCGTTGACGGCGTAATAGAGAACTGCGTGCCTCAGTCCAGGGCAAGGGTCTATGGAAGGAACGGCAGGGTGATGAGTCCGACTGCAGAAAGCGTAGTGCTCGATGCACTGGTCTGATTCATGCGTCTTTGGCTTGCATTGATTTTCAGCGGCTTTTGAAGGTTAGAGCCCGGTGCATGAGTTTCCGGGTATTGCATAAGGAATTACGATAAATAGCAGGGGACGGTCGATTATTAACCGGCGGTCCCTTGGGAACTGGAGGAAAAAATGGCTGGTTCATTCGGTGGAATTGAAATAGGAAAGCGTTCTTTGATGACTCACAGTCTTCAGATTCAGACTGCGGGCCACAATATTTCCAATGCAGATACGGAAGGCTATACCCGTCAGAGGGTGAACGTAAAGGCTTTCGATCCGCTGTACCGTCCTGATTTGGAACGTGCCGAAACGGCAGGTCAGATTGGACAGGGTACCGAGGCGGAAAGCGTAAAGCGTCTAAGGGATGAACTCCTGGATACAAGGATCGTTGCCCAGACGAACATCGAGTCTTACTGGGAGACCCGCGAAAAGTATTACACGATGCTTGAGCAGATTTACAACGAGCCCGAGGAAATTTCCGTCCGTGGAAACATGGATAAATTCTGGGAAAGCTGGCAGGAACTTTCAATCTATCCGGACCAGGATGCAGCTCGTCAGGCGGTGGTGTCACGTGCCGACAGCCTTACGAACTCAATCCGCCAGAGAAACCAGTCCCTCACCGCAATCGGAAACCAGATAAACGAGGACATAAACGGAACCGTTCGCCAGGTCAACGACTATGCAAAGCAGATTGCCGACCTCAACCATGAAATCGTAAGGAGCAAGGCCCTTGGAGACGATCCGAACGACCTCATGGACAGGCGCGACCTTCTCGTTGAAAAGCTCGGAAGGCTCATCAACGTGACCGTAGAGCGCAAGGATCCTGATGAATTCATGGTCCATACCGACGGACAGATAATCGTTCAGGGCAGCATTGCACGTCAGATTGAAGCCGTTCCGGATGTGGAGCAGGGCGGATATTCTAAGCTCAGGTGGGTCGACACCCAGTACGATGCACATTTTTCAGGCGGTTCGCTCGGAGCCTTGGTTGAACTGCGCGACGTGGACGTAAGGAACGAAATGCAGTCCCTCAACACGATGACCTTGAATTTCGTTGACCTTGTAAATGACGTACACCGCAATGCAATCGGCAAGAACAACGTAAGCGGAATCGATTTCTTCACGACTCATCCGTTCGTGGAAAACGTAAACGGAAACTATGACCGTGACGGAGACGGTGTTGAGGATACGAGCTACGTGTTCAGGTTCACCGGAACGAATGCACTCAGGCCTAAGGAACAGATCGGTCTTGAAGGTGAAATAGTTCTTTCCGGTCCACAGGGAAACGTTACGGTTCCCTATTATGCAACAGACACCGTTGACGAGCTTGTGGCAAGAATCAACAACACGGAAGGCGAAGTGAAGGCTTACCTTGACCGCAACAGCCATCTTGTACTCAAGGCTACGACTGCGAACGATCCCGATAATCCTGATTTCGTAATCCGTCATGTAGAGGATTCCGGAATGTTCCTTACCGGATATGCGGGAGTTCTCCGTGAAAGCGGTGAAGAAGGGGCTTACGACTTCAACCGTGCCGATGCAGTGGATTCGCTTGCCGGTGCACAGTTCGGAGTTTCTCCGATGGTCAATCCGTCCGCATACATTCAGGTGAACGACAGAATCCATTCCGACATCCAGTCCGTAGCGGCTGCATTCCCTAACGTACAGGGAACGGCTGATGCAGGAGACGCACGTGCAGCAGTTGAAATCGCAGCAATCAGGAACACGAGCGTCATGATAGGAAGAAGTCGCACGTTTGACGACTACTTTGCAGATTCCGTTACGAACGTCGGATTGAAGGGTGAGCAGGCCCAGAACATGCTTGCAAGTCAGAATGCAATCATGAACGACCTGACTGCACTCCGCGACAGCATTTCCGGCGTCAACGTCGATGAAGAGCTTGCAGACATCATCAAGTTCCAGCACGGATACAATGCGGCTGCAAAATTCATCACGGTGCAGGACGAGCTTCTTGAAACCCTGATTAACAGGCTTGGCATATAAGTTTTCCTGAGTAAACGGTGAATAATCCGAATGTCGGGTCGTTCGCCGTTAATCCTAGGTAAGCACTGAATCACCAACCCCGCCGCAGAGCAACGGGATATGGTGTTCTCATAAGGTATTGCAGTCGGATTTAATACCCCTTGTTTCGCCCCTATTAGCAACGCAGTTTCAAGATGAGGGGCGGGGGTATTAAACCCTCCGCTCGAATAAATCATATCAAGAAACGGACTCCTGAGCAGGATGACGAAATTAACATGATGTACCATGCAGCGTATAAAGGCCAGAAATTTCTTGAAGAAGCGGAGCATAAATTATGAGCTTAATACGATGATGAAAAGAGTGATATAAAAAAACTTAATGGAATTTTTTTTTGCCATAAATAAATGTTCCATTTAGCATAAGTTTTTATTTTATAATATAGCTCTATTTTTATCAGATGGATGACACATGATAATTTTCAAAGCACTATCATTTCCGTGCTACAGACTAAAGCCGTTCGCATTATATTTTTTTTCATGCGAAGTTTTTTATACTTCCCCTGGATCAAAACAGAGCCACTGACTGTGGCTATAGCAAAGAACAGTAAATCGGCTGCAATACCTTATATGAACATTATTCCGTGCCTCAATCCGGCATATTGATCTGCATCAGGACATGATGATTACCACTCATATTTTGAAATCACCAGCAGGGTTTCCTTAAATTACATCATTTTAATTAGAGAATCATGTGGTATCATAAGATATCAGATCAAGAAGAATCTGCTTGAACTTGCACTGCTGATACAAGTAGATATGAATTTTTTTTACAGTTGAGTCAGTAATTTCGAATCTGTATGATAATCCTTAAAAATCATATTCCGGCAAAATGATAAAAATGACTCACATTTTTCAAGATGCTTATATAAATTCCTGAATTTAAAAACTAAAAAACATTCTAAACTCGAATCCTTATATTCCAAAAATATTTATACCGCAGCT
>CACYBG010000271.1 GCA_902772605.1 uncultured Spirochaetaceae bacterium | reverse complement strand
TTGTAAGAATTGTACAGGTCCATTTCGCCGTTTACGTCAATGATGTAAACCTCACCATTCTTGCGTATTTTCAGTTCCATATGTGTTCTCCTTATTGCTCTTGTTGCACAATTTACTGAATTTTAATAATCAGCAGCGACTCGTCATCATGTTGATTTGCGTTGCCGCTGAAGTTTTTTACATCGTTCTTGATGATATTAGCCAATTCCTTGCACGGTTTTGCGGAGTTCGCCTTTATGAGGTCAAGGAGCTTGTCAGTCGTATACTGGGCGCCGTCTTCATTCAAGGCCTCTACAATACCATCGGTATATGTGAATATTATATCACCACTTTTTACATTTTGCACGAAATCTTTGTATTCTGACGTTTTTTCTACGCCGATAGGGTCGGATGACTGGGATATAAGCGTCAGTTCCTTCGTTTCGCCGTCCAGGTAATACACCGGAATTATACCGCCGGTTGAAATCTCCATGGATTTTTCCACAGGATTGTAGTTTATGAGGGCTACCGAACCGAAGTGATCCGTGCTGAACGACTCTGACGTTATGCCCTTGTTCACCCAGGTAAGGATTTTTCCTGCACTCTGCGTCGTGTTGACTACAAGACGGAGCATCGCCCTGATCATGGTCATGACGGTCATGCTGTTGATTCCCTTTCCTGCAATGTCCGACATGATGAACGAAACCCTGTCTTTCCTTGAGACGATTACGTCGTAATAGTCACCGCAGACACCGTCGGCCTGGTTCCAGATGTTTCCGATCTGAATGCCCTTTACCAACGGAAGTTTCGCCGGCTTCAGGGTGTTCTGTATGCGCATTGCGATTTCAGCTTCCTTGTTCATTTCGCTGCGCTCTATTATGTCCTTGACGGTGATAACGTTCTTTATGATGGCAGCCGCAAAGTCCGTAAGGGTTGAAGCCATGCTCAGGTGAGTCTTCGTGAATTTAGGCGTTCCGTTTTTCCTTGCGAATGCCGTGATTCCGATTACCGTATCCTGGACCTTGAGCGGTACTATTATGTAGCTTCCGCATTCAAGGAATTCCTCGGGGCCGTTCTGATAGATCCTGTCGTCGATTTCAGGCTTGTCTATGAGTTCCGGACGTCCGTTCTTTGCAATTTCGCCGAAGATGTTGTCCTGCAGCGGAAACGATGCAAACTTGAAGCTTGTAGAAACCCTGACAGGCTTGTGGGGCAGATCCGACGGAAGCTTGTACGGGGGAGGGAAGTCTCCTGCAAATGCCTTGACGGAAATCAGGTCCTCGAAGTCGTCGACCATCATTATGGCTGCACCGTCTGCGTTTATCTGTTCCTTAATGGTGTTGTTTATGTAATCAAGGAAACTGTTGTATCCCTGGTCTGAGTCGTATGCTATGGCTGCGTGGACCATGAAGTCCCTGTTTATGTCGAGCATCGCCATTTCGTCTTCGGAAAGCTCGCCTGTCTTTTCCTGGAGCTTCTGAACCGTTTCGGCCGCCTTTTCAGTCCTTTCGTTGTAGGATTTGGGAACGAGCTTTTCTATTTTCTTCGGTTCGAACGTTGAAAGCAGTATGCAGTACGGGAGAACCAGGAATGCAGCCACTGTGAGGGACACGCCGTAGAATACCATGGCCGTACCCGATTCGTTTCCGGACAGAACCATGGACCCCGCGATTATGCTGGCAAACAGGACTATGATGTCCGCCGCAAATACAGTGAAACTAACCCTTGCCGTACTTCTTTTTTTGGATATGAACAGAAGGATCAGCATGGCGAAAGCCATAACTGCAATTGCGAAAAGAGGAATATAAGCAAATCTGTCGTTAAATGTCAAAACGGAACTCCCTTTACTTGCTTAACGCTGACAATTTTTAAAACTAAAATTTTTCGTTTTAGTCTAACATCGAAAACTTGAACCGTCAAGTTTTTTCTTTATTGGAGCCGTTTTTGCAGGGTGTAAGTGCTTCTGGTGCATCCGGCATCCAATGTCTGTCGAGATTCCCTTCATCTTTTAGATTTTAGAGAGGGCCTTATCTCATTATCGGCAGATTGTCCGAAAAAAACAGTTTGGACTTGCCATTCGCATCTGAAACTGACACGTCAGAATCAGACACTTCCCATTGTCGCAAAAATGTGATATGATGTATGGATAGAGGTAGTGCAATGATTTTTCCACTTGAAGAGTTAGTCAAATACAAGAAGAGCATTTACGCAATCACTGTCGCCGCCAGCCGCAGGGCTTTTCAGCTTGCAAAGGTGGACGATCCCGAGATCCATGAGAACGATGACAAGGTGGTAAGCCTTGCTGCCCGCCAGCTTTTCACCGATCAGGTGCAGTATCACCTTGAGGACAAGTCCCACCAGTAATCTATGGATTCCATGCAGAAAATTCCGGCCGTCGTGATTTTTGCACCTACGGCCTGCGGAAAGACTGCCCTTGCCAGGGAAATCTTTGGAAGGGGCGGCCTTTTTGGTTTTAAAGGGACGGGTGAAGTCGTAAGCGCAGACAGTCAGGCAGTGTACAGGCACCTGAACATAGGTACTGCAAAGCCTTCGACCGAGGAAATGGTGGACCTTCCGCATCATCTTGTCGATGTCGTTTCTCCTGAAGTCCAGTTCGGCGTAGGCGAATTCCTTGAGCTTGCGGATGAGGCTTGTGCGGACATCCATTCCAGGGGAAAGCTTCCCGTCGTCCTTGGCGGCACCGGTTTTTACGTGAGGAGCTTCCTCCTTGGCCTTCCTCCGACACCCGTATCGAACCCCGAACTCAGGGCTGAACTGAAAAAAAGGCTTGAAGTGGAGGGTAACGGTCCTCTTTTCCACGAGTTGAAGCTGATAGACCCGGAATACGCACGGAAAATCGACCTTCACGACGGATACAGGATATGCAGGGCGCTTGAGGTCTATCATTCTTCGGGCAGAAAGCTTTCGTCGTATGAACTTCCGACTGAGCTTAGGGAAGGGTACGGATTCTGTACCATAGTCCTCGTTCGCGACAGGGACGACCTGTATTCGCGCATAGACAGACGCGTAGACATGATGTTCGAGGCCGGACTGGAAGAAGAGGTTGAAAGGCTCAGGTCCATGGGATGCACTGAATCGACTCCCGCAATGAAGGCCATCGGTTACAGGGAATTCTTTTCCGGCGGAAGCATGTCCACCGACGAAATCAAGTAACTCATAAAATTCAATACCAGACGGTATGCAAAAAAGCAGTACACTTTCATGAGGGGGATTCCGGGTGCGCTTGAAATACAGGCAGACGACGTAAAGGCCGTTTCCGACTGCATCGCCCGTTTTCTCGACGGTTTCGGAAAATCTTCCTGAGCGTTTACCGTGCCTGGACCGTTCCTCCGTTTTCAAGCGGTATGGTGATTATGAATTCCGTTCCGTTTCCCGGCTCCGATTTTACGTCTATGTTCCATCCGTGGCTGTCAATTACGGTCTTTACGACTGAAAGTCCGACTCCCATGCCCTGTTCCCTGCGCGATGAAGTTCCCCTGTAGAATATGTCGTAGATGTGGGCCAGATCCTTTTCTTCTATTCCTATGCCGGTGTCCCTTATGGAAATCCTTATGTCTCCGGTTCCCTGTTCCGCAGTTATGAATATGGAGTCGTTGTCCTTCGTGTATCTGAGTGCATTGCTGTAAATGTTTTCCAGCGCCCTGGTGAACAGGTTTTTGTCCATGTATATGGTCGTCGATTCGTCCACGCTGATTTTGGTGGATACGTTCCGCTTGTAGACCTCTGCCGTTTCCGCCGCCGACGATGCAAAGTCGTCTATTACGGGCCTGATTGCGACCTGTGCAAGGTGCTGCCTCCATTCTCCCGTGTTCAGCTTCATGTAGTTTATGAGGTCGTTTATCATCGTTTCAAGCTGATCCGCCTTGTTTTCGACGATGGACAGCGATTTCTTTATGCTGTCCATGTCCGTGACGACTCCGTCCGTTATGGCTTCGGAGTACCCCTTTATCAGCGTGACGGGGGTCCTCAGGTCGTGGCTTATGCCCATGATGAATTTGTTGCGCCTCTCCTGGTTGTCCTTGAGCGACTGCCGCATCCTTTCAAGGTTTTCTGCAAGCGAGGTGATTTCGTTCGTGTCCCTGTGACGTTCAGGAATTTCCAGATGGATGTCAAGCTCTCCGTTTGCAATCTTCTGCGTGTTGCTTTCCAGAAGCTGTATGGACGAGAATACCGTCTTCGATATTATTATGGTCATGGCTATGCAGATGGTCTCGAACACTACCATCAGTATGAATGCAGGCATCAGGTAGTTGTTCCTGTGCCTCTTGTTCGGATCTGCGACCGGGACCCTGCAGACTATGAAGAACCGTCCTTTCTTGAAGGATTTAAGTCCGTAGCGTCCCTGCATCTGATAGTCGTATTCGTTGCTCGTTTCGCTTATGAACGTGAAGATGTCGAATATGGAAAGCTTTGTGCCCGCCTTTAGATCGGGTATGTTGGAGATTATTATGGACGGATCGTTGTATATCGCAATCTGCATGTCCGAGGGGATGAACCTTATCATCTCCCTGATTTCATCGAGTTCCGACTCCGAAAGACCCGAGCGGTTCAGTTTCTTGAGCTCCTTGTAACCCTTCATCAGGTACCTCTGGGGCGAGGTCAGGTAATGATATATAGGAAAGGATACGGCACAGGCCAACGGGACCAGCGCTATTGCGGCGATCAGTATGGTGAACTGGGTCTTTATCTTCATTCTGTACCACCGGACCTTTGTTTTTTTGGCGGATGGAAAACGGATGCCCTTCATCATATTTCAAACTTGTAGCCCATTCCGAACATGGTCGTTATGTGCTTCGGGTGAGTGGGGTCGTCTTCAATCTTCTTCCTGAGCCTCTGTATGTAGACGGCGACTGCAGTTATGTCTCCGTACTGGCTTTTCCATACGTGGTTGTATATGACTTCGGGAGTCATGGCTTCTCCTGCGTTCCTTACAAGGTATTCGAGCACCTCGTATTCCTTGGTCGAAAGGGGAATCTTCTCGGTACCGTGCTTTTTCAGTACGCAGCTGTTGCAGAACAGGGTGTAGTCGCCGAACGTTATGGTTTCTTCCACCGACGCTTCGGTCGCAAAGAGCCTGTTGAGCTTTCCCTTGACCCTTGCAACCAGGACCTTCGGACTGAAAGGCTTTGCAACGTAATCGTCGGCACCGAATCCGAGTCCCGCTATTATGTCTTCGTCGGCATCCCTTGCAGAGACGATTATGACGGGGATGGTCGCCCTGTACTCGTTCCTGAATTTCTTGAGGAAATCAAGGCCGCTCATTCCCGGAAGGTTCAGGTCGAGCAGGACCAGGTCGGGGGTGTATCCGTTCTGGAGCCTTTCAAGTGCCGACTCTGCGGTTTCGAACGCTTCACAGTCAAATCCCGCGTTGATCATGTACATGGTTACAAGTTGCGCCATCTCGGCTACGTCTTCGATTATCATTATGCTGTTCTTCATGATTCAAAGGATAAATCAAAACATTCCATAATTCCATATTTTTTTTGTTATAATAACGGAATATTTATGCCCGTAAAATCGATTCCGATTCCTTTCGATTCCGACTGCTGAAAGTTTACGCTTTCCTAAAGTCCGACAGCTCCGATTCCGATAGTCTTGAATGGAGGACTTGCGTTAAAGGGGTGCGGGCCGTGCTGATTTTTCCTAAAAATAAAAATTTTAGGGATTTCATCACTTGACGACTTTTTTATTAGCGTACATTATGATAGAATATGATTGAAGTTACCAGGTTGGATGGGAAAAAGTACTGGATAAACCCGCATCAGATTGAAAGCATGGAAAATAATCCTGATCTCA
>CACYBG010000270.1 GCA_902772605.1 uncultured Spirochaetaceae bacterium | reverse complement strand
GCGATTGCTACTATGTTGTCGGTTGGTCGGACAAGCACGGCAAGGTCGCCACCTTCCGCGTGGATCGTATCTTTGAAACGCCGCAGATACTGCCTGACAAGGCTGTTCCGCGACCAAAGGATTACAGCATTGCCGACTTTGCCGAGAAGGCTTTTCAGCTCTTTGACGGTGACCGTACTAAGGTTACACTGCTGTGCGATGCCGCGGCGATGAACTCCGTCATGGATCACTTCGGCGATCTCGCCGATACAAAGCCCGTGGACGATTGCACCTTCCGCCTTACGGCCGAGGTCTCCCTCAGCCCGACCTTTTTCGCGTGGGTGTTCCAGTTCGGCGGCAAGGTCAAAATCCTCGAACCGACCGAGGCAGTTGAAAAGTATCGGAATTTGATAAATTGTTATCGTTCCGTATAAAACCGAAACACCAAGGAAATAAGCACGAAAGGAAAGAATCATTATGTCAGCAAGATTAGAAAAGTTTACATTTACAGAGAATCAAGAAGCTGTAGTTAATAATGAATTAGTCATTCCTGTTCCGGACGGCTATCAGTATTACAGCGAATCCGAAGAAGGAATCGGGACGAGGCTGCTTGTTATTACACCCGAGGGCTATCCGAGAAGTACCAATCCCTTTGACGCCGAATTTGCCATGGTGATCCCGCAATACGCAACTGTAGGGGTTCCGTTTGATCCGGAAAAAGCGGAGCCGTATAAATTCATCTTTACATCAAACTACCCTGTTTTCACTGACGGCGTTATAGTGGAAGATTTGGTTTGCAGGGAGAATTTCGGCATTCTGCATCAAAACTTCTATAACGAGGATGATCCGACATGGAACAAAGTTCTCGCCATGATTTTTGTCAATTCGGGAGCTTATATCGCCCATATTTATTTTAACCATCCGGGATATAACGCATTGGACGGGAATTTGATAGATCATTTCGTTTCGGATGTCGATAAATGGATGGAGAAATTCAGATTGACCACCGAGTGTCCGGCATCTTCGGTTGCGATCCCCTCAACAACTCCCGATAAAGCGCTGTATTCCAGATACAGTCAGGTTGCTCAGATGAGAGGTTTGAGTAGTGCCGGTTTCAACGTTGTCGTGAACGCTGCCGGTACAGATTATCAGTTTATTTCGTTTTCTCAAGCGTCGGAGGATGACGAGGTATCCGATGATTCGAAAGCAGCTTATCAAAGAATAATAAATGCGGATACAAAGGAGTTTTTGTTAGCTGATGAAGCGGATAAGATGAAGTCACTGTTCAGAGTATCACCTTCCGCTTTCAATATGAAGCATGACCGAGAATGTGAGATCGACGAAGGTTATATCCACAAGGATTATATGCTGATAGCTCTTCGTTCTTTTGCGTGGACACTTGCGGCGTACTGCGCCGAGAATGGCAAAACACCGGCTGATTTATCCACAGATGAGCTGAAAGCAATCGTTGATTATTGTGAAAAGAAGGATTGGCTCAATTTCGATAATACTTCTTATTGTAAAGGGCTGTGTGATAATAACGAACTTCATATTTTCTATGTTCCCGACAGTGCAGCGGTTGAGGACAAAAAACGGCTTGAACCCACTCAGGAAGATTATGACAGAGTCGAATCCATGAGAAGATCATTCCCGACCTATAACGAGATTCTTGATCAGGTTAGATCGCTGGATTCTCTTCGCTCGGATCTGGAATATATCTATCCTGCAATGGCGGCATTTTATAATATGCTCGGTGCAAACAGAAACCGCGATGAGGAGTTGACCGGCAGTATCGCCGATATCCTCTATGCTTGGTGCGCGATCACAAAAGCAGCGAAGGAACCGTTCTATGTTGAGGATGGGCCTATGAGATGCTTCTTCACTCAATTGGATGGTGCTTTGGAAACTCCGGAATTGTCTATTCCGCAAAAAACAAATAACAGTGACAGTCACTCTGCTGATGATAAAAATAAAAAGCATGATTCTGAATCAGCTGGTTATATGGATCAAGGCTTTATTGTCCTTTCATCAAGCAGTGCAGACGTTGATTCTGCAGACGGCGAGTTGACAAAATACCATGGTAATGCAGAAAAGGTTTATATTTCAGGTGATTTTCAAAGTATAGCCGACTATGCTTTTTGCGAGAACGGAAGCATTGAGGAGGTCGTTGTTTCTTCGGAAGTAAAATCTATCGGTGAACAAGCATTTTGGAAATGCAACAGCCTTAAATCCGTCACTTTACAGAATGGGGTTGAAACGATTTGTGACAGCGCTTTTGGGTCATGTAAAAATCTAACGTCTGTTATACTTCCGGAGTCGCTTCAGAGAATAGACAACACAGCTTTTATGGGCTGTTCTGAACTTGAAAGTATTGAATTGCCTCCATCATTAACATCAATCGGAGAGGGTGCATTTTTAGGGTGTTCAAAACTAAAGGCTGTAAACATACCTTCGTCTGTTCGTTATATAGGTGCTTATCCCTTTAATGAATGCAAGAGCCTCAAATATCTGTATATTCCTGATACGGTTGAGGAATTCGGTGATAATTGGCTTGAAGACCTAAACGATTTTTGGGCAGTTATCCATATCGAAAAAGGAAGTCCTGCCGAAAAAGCAATACTAAATTGCTCTGAAGCTAATAAATACATGATAGTATACGAGAAACCAAGCAACGGTGCTATTGAAGATCATTTTAAAAATCCTTTCGGTTTTTCGGACACAAAGTTCACAATTGAAAACGAAGTCCTGGTTGGCGTCGAAACACCAGAAGATAAAATAATTATTCCTGCCGGCGTTAAAAGAATTTCACAAAAAGCATTTGAGAATTGCGGCAAGGTTAAGGAGATTGTGATTTCAGAAGGAGTAGTTGAAATTGAAGACAATGCGTTTTCCAATGCTAAAACTCTGCAAAGGGTCTTTCTTCCTTCAACT
>CACYBG010000269.1 GCA_902772605.1 uncultured Spirochaetaceae bacterium | reverse complement strand
TTGCAAGTTTTTACGTTTTTCCACGAAGTGGAAAATGGGAGCCTTGCGACCAAGTAAAAACTTGAAGAGCAAGCTTTGCTTGCGACGAGCCCCATTGGAGATGGTGTTGGCAGAATTGGAAAAAGATGGCAGCTGTTAAAGCGTTTACACGAAAATTACAGGTACTTCCTGACAAGATTTTCCAATACCCATCATCCATCGTTTACGGTGTCGTCAGTCAAATCGTCAGCCTGGTTAAAATCTATAAAATCCTTTTACATAGTTTCATGGCTTCTGCAATTGTGTCGTCCATGTCAAAATATTTGTACATGCCAAGGCGTCCCCCAAAAATCACTTTATCCTGAGAGTCGGCAAGCGTCCTGTATTTTGCATAAAGCTCGGTGTTCCGCTGGTCGTTGATTGCATAATACGGTTCATCGCCCTGCTTCCACGTAGCCGGATATTCTCGAGTGATTACGGTCTTTTCTTGCGTGCCGAATTCAAAGTGCTTGTGCTCAATAATTCTTGTATACGGTATTTCTGCCTCAGTATAATTGACTACGGCATTTCCCTGAAAATTTTCGCAGTCAAGAATTTCGGACTCAAATCTAAGTGAGCGGTATTCAAGTTCTCCCTCGCTGTAATCAAAAAAGCGGTCTATCGTACCGGAGTAAATGATTTTATCAGCTGACGAAATCCATTTTTCCCTGTCTGCAAAAAAATCTGTATTCAGAAGGATTTCACATCCCTCGAGCATTTTTTCGACAATCTGAGTATATCCTCCAATCGGAATTCCCTGATAACGGTCGTTGAAATAATTGTTGTCGAAAATCAGTCGTACAGGAAGACGCTTTATGATTGTAGCCGGCAATTCAGTACATTTTCGTCCCCACTGCTTTTCCGTATACCCCTTGATAAGACGCTCGTAAATGTCCTTTCCGACAAGAGAAATTGCCTGCTCCTCCAGATTCTGCGGAACCCTTCCTTTCATGACCGAAGCCTGTTCTGAAATTCTTTTTTTCGCCTGTTCCGGAGTGATTACATCCGGCCAGATTCTGTTGAAAGTGTTCATGTTGAACGGCAGATTGTAAAGCTGATTTTTATAATTGGCAACCGGACTGTTTGTATAGCGATTGAATTCTGCAAAAGAATTTACATAATCCCAGATTTCTTTGCTGTCGGTGTGGAAAATGTGCGCACCATATTTGTGAAAATTGATTCCCTCAATATTTTCTGTATAAATGTTCCCGGCTACATGACTGCGCTTTTCAATTACCAGACATTTTTTTCCGGCCTTAACCGCCTCGTGTGCAACCGTAGCATTGAAAAGACCTGCCCCAACAAATATTAAGTCGTACTTCAAATTTTCCCCCTGATTTAAAGTGCGGAGCAAACTTCAGTTCTTTTGAATAACTTTTCCAAGTTCCGATTTAATTTTGGTTGTACTGATTTCTGGAGTCCTTGGAAGATAAACAACTTCGCAGAATTCCTTAAGGTAATCAAATTTACCTTGCCAGTCATCTCCCATTACAAAGGTGTCAACATGATATTCCTTAACGTCATTTTTCTTCTGTTCCCAGTTTTCTTCCGGAATTACAAGATCTACATAACGGATGGATTCAAGAAGTGTTTTTCGGATTTCAAATGAAAAATAGCATTTTTTTCTTTTTTCATTCCAGTTAAATTCATCGGTTGAAAGAGCGACTATAAGATAATCTCCCAACTCCTTTGCCCTGCGAAGGAGATTTATATGACCGTAATGCAACAAATCAAACGTTCCGTAAGTGATAACTCTTTTCATGTTTTCCTTCTTTTATATGATTGATTCGAATTCTTTTACACATTCTTCATTATATTTTTTATAGTCAATGTCCAGCAGTGAAACCTCGTTGTTAAGAAGCATCCTAAGGCCTTTCTCAATGCCTTCTTCTGTATTTTCGACTAAGGTTCCCTTGTGTTCCCTTAAGAATCCGGATGGACCTGGAATGTCAGTGCTAATAACAGGTTTTCCAAGAATATCAGACTCCAGAAGTACCAAGCCAAGTCCTTCGTGGAAAGAGCTTAGAACAGAATAGTCACAGGCCTTAATAATCGGATACGGATTTTCAATTCCCTGCAGCAGGATTACATTACCTTCCAGTCCAAGCTCTATTATCCTGTTCATTACGGTCGCTCTGTATCCTTTATACGAATTACCGCCCATAATGAAAAGCAGCAAAGTGTTGTCCTGCTGCCACAGCTTATAAAATGCGTCAATCAGTCTTATCTGACCTTTCTCAGGAGAAAAACGGGCTACATTTATAAATTTTTTACGATTGGAGAAAAGCAATTCTTTTAATGCGGCGAACTGTGCTTCTTGAGAACCTGGCAAAGAGCAGTATGCCCCTTTATTTAAGGAGATCTCAGATGTAGATTTTTTAACTATCTCTTCAAACTCTATACTGTTGTTAACGACGGAAACATTATCCATTCTTTGCGATATTTCTACCGTGGGTTTAATCATTGCTTTTGAAACAGCAGCAACATGGTCATATTTATTATATACATAATGAAGTATGTCCCAACGCTGATTTTTACGTAATTTAATTTCTCCAACCATGTCACTATGTACAAAAATAGTTTTGTTGCAATCGAATGATGAAAAAAGAAGCATGGGCATGTTTTCATACCCATTAAACTGTATCACGGAGTCAACCCGAACCCTTCCGAACGCCCTATTTCTTTCCAGCATAAAATATTTGTTGAACTTCCTTACAAAAGTTTCCGCTTTGATTATTTTCAGTAAAAACAAGTTCTTTCGAACTTTATAGAACAGCGGAACATCGTAACGTTCTATATACGGATAAAAGTTAATGCCTTCTTTTACAGTATCAAAAAAACATTCATTCCCTTTCACAAGGTTTTGCTTAAATGTCAGATAGATGTTGTACTTGTCGACATCAAGCTTGTTTACGACTGATCTTAAAGAAGAAGTTACGCCGTTTTTTGCAAGATTACCGGGATAGATAAACAAATTCTTTTTACCGTTGTCCGGTATGTCTTCAATAACGAGGTCGCTTTTTTCGTTTTTAATCAATAAGTCGATTAGCTTTTTTGACGCCAAAGGGCTTTCGTATTTAGAGAATTTTTCCAACAATGCCCTGTCATCATAATTCTTTTCCGTCCTGAGTTCCTTAAGAACATCTTCTGGAGTGAATGCTTGAGGAAACGGCAATTCATCAATGGACATGTAGAGACCTCTGCTTTCCAAATAGTCGTCATGGTCATAAGGATAAAGGACGATTTTTTTACCGCTTATTGCATAATCAAAAAATAC
>CACYBG010000268.1 GCA_902772605.1 uncultured Spirochaetaceae bacterium | reverse complement strand
GATGTGCGGAACGGCATCTTTTGTGGATGTGTCGAGTCCTTCAACTTTGGTTCAACAGGCGGAAGCGGGTGGCCGGAACGAAAAAAATCTGCACAAGCGTAAGCGCGGAAGCCTTTTTTCGGGACGGACATACGCTGGGAGCCTGTTATAAACATGTTTTGTTGGGCTCGACATCTTTAATTCACCGAACTCCGTTCCGCATGGACATTTGTTTTTTCATGCTTAGTCCCTGAACAACGCCCGATGGTTTCCTTTAATCGAAAAGTCTGATAAAATCCAATCATAAATTAATTTGAAAACGTTATTGTGGGAGAATATATGTGGAGAAATTTCTGTTCATCAATATGCAGCATGTTTGATTTCAGCGGACGCGAAAGACGCAGGCAGTTCTGGTCGTCAATGGCGTTCGTACTGATTATTGCGGCATTTCTCGGTGCGGTAATCGGGGTGACGCTTCTGATTCAGCACCTGAGCCGAAAGCCCGTCATGATCGGGGGAAACAGCCTTATCCTGTACGAGCAGGGCGCATTTGCACTCATCGGGCTGATACTGTTTTTCCCGGTAGTTTCAAGTTCGGTCAGGAGGCTTCACGACGTAAACGTTTCCGGATTCCTGCTTTTGATTCCCGTCGTAAACATAATCGCAATGTGCCTTCCGACAAGCCTCAAGGAAAGGAACGAAAGCTCCGGATTCAGACACGGTTTCGGTCAGATGCTCGTACTGCTGATTTTCACGGCTGCAGCAGGATTTCTGACCCTCACGTTCATGGGACGGCTGAACGGATTCAGGCTCGGACAGTTCCAGGGACCCGTGCAGGAAGGAAAGGACGTTACGGACGGCGATAAAAACGCTGCAAGGGAATCGACCGAAAAGAAAGCCCCGGAAGGAAATTCCATGGAAAAGGCTGATCCGGCAAATACCATGAACGGCAATGCAAACCTTCTTGAAGCGGGGGCAGTGGTAATCCCGATTTACGACAAGAACAGGCTCAACTACACCAAGCAGGGAGAAGAGGAACTTCCTGACGGAACCGTCGCCACACGATACAGGCACGTACAGTCGCTGACCATAGATTCCCTGAGCAACCCCGACATATACGATTCGTTCGGAAGCCAGACCGTTATAGGCCACGTAAACACGGGCGATGAATATACGGTCCGTTCGCTGATTCAGATTACAAAGCCCCTTGAAAACGACCACACCGGTACGTTCTGGGTTGAAATCGACTATGGAAAGGATTCCGGCTACATCAATGCGGGAAGGATAGACAACCCGTACAGGAACGACAATTACGCCCCGATCGAGCAGATACAGATTGGAAGCGTTTCATGGACTCTCAGAAGGTTCGACACCATGTTCACCTGCTACCATCCAATCGACATAAGGGATTATCCGGGACTGGAGGGAACGAAGGTCATCGGCAGGATTGATGCGACCATGGACAGCCCGATTACCGTAAGATCCGATGCAATCACCGAGGAGGACGACACTTCGGACAGCCCCATTGCCGGTGAACCGTGGGTAAGGATTGAATGCGACGGTTTGACCGGATGGATTCCAGGAGCCCATGCAGATACAGAAAGCAATGCAATCAGGCACCAGACCCCGGACGGAATACTTCGGAACGACCTTGGACTCGGAATCTGACGCAGGATGATTTTCAGCGGGGCAATCAAAACATCGGTTTATACGCCCCGGAATACAGGGATTCAGCGTTTCCCGTAGGTCTCTTCAATTGCGGCTATGACTTCCCGTTCCTGCCAGGTGAATTCGAAATTCCTTGCAGGGACGAAATCAAGCCTGTAGAAGGTCTCAAGCCTTTCCTCCTCTTCCTCCAAGACCGGAACGAAATCCCTGATGCCCTGCTCGTAAATCAGCCAGCACTGCAGATAGATGAAGTCCCCACCGCTCGTATACCTGAGTTTTTCGGTCAACGGACTTTTTATGCCGGAAAACTGTATGAAGGTTGAACCGTCCCCTATTTCAGAATTGGCCTCCTTTACAGCCTTGAAAAGCCGATACGCCTTAAGGAGGTTCTGCTCATCCTCATTGATTTCCATCGCTTCACGCGAAGATTTTCCAAGCACCCTGAACGGATTCATGAACCTGCTGTATGAAGACACTATGGACCTGCGGTAATCCTCATCCCGGGCATAGACCTTTTTCTGAATCAGGTCATCCTCCCGCTGCAAATCGATTTCCGCACCGTCGAGCATCTGGGTGGAACGTGAGAGTTTCTTTGAAAAAATGTTGAAGGCACTTGCGACCTTTGGTCTAATCTTATTCGCCATGCTTTAATTATCGACAGGATTCCGAATTTTCGGGGCTAATCGGAAAAATATTTTTCATGGAAACGAAGGATGATTCTTTGACTCTGGATGCCGGAACCAAAAAGTTTCGACATCAAAATGAAGATAAGCGGTAAACGGGAGTCGAACCCGCCTGTCCGGCTTGGGAAGCCTGCATAATACCGATATATGATTACCGCAGATAAACTTAAGATTCTGAAATGTTAAACCATTCCCCCGTTTTTTTCAAGTACCGATTCTTTTTTCCATCCACTTTTCCATGATTTCCGGATTTTTCGAATCGTCCAAAAATCCTCCGGTAAAATCAGACACGTCCACGGTCTTGAACGGCGGAAGGGGCTTCTTCATCCTCTGGTAAAGCTCTGCCATGGTGATGTATTGGACTCCGGACTTCCTTGGGTGCGCCTGACACTCAATCTTTTTCTTTTCATCCTCGACGACCATCACCGAACCGTTTTCCAGCCTGTTGATTATGGTTCCTCCGTTTTCAAACACGTCCTTCGTGATTTCATAAACCTGCATGTAATCCCTGTCCTGTGAGAATGCAAGCTTGTAGCTACCCCTGAGCAGCCTGCGTACGGGAGATGCGTTGATGCGGTTGTAGAACACGGAAATCTTTTCGGAAATGAAATTCTTGTAGGCCCTCTTCTTCCTCCTGATTATATCCTGCTCGCTGGTACGGACGGAACTGAAATTCCTTGCAAAGAATTCTGCCGGTCGAAGGTTCAGCTGCTGACAGACTTTCTGTGTGAGGAGCATTGTCATCTTTGCATCGTCGGAACTCTTGTGTGCGCAAAGTCCATCGGTCTTTACTCCGTAGAAATCAAGCCAGCCGGTCAATCCCCTGTGTGCGGAATTTATCGAATCGACTATGACATGGGTGTCGTATGCGTGAAAGCCGATTTGAGGAAGCCTGAAATGATGGCATGCACAGACGATGAAGCCCACGTCGTTTTCCACTGCAAATCCGACGTTTTTCCTTCCGGGTTCAGTCAGAAGGGACTTAATCCTTTCGTAATGGAACGAAAAATCAGGCTCCCTAAGGAATTCCTCCTGGGTATAGGCCAATCGGCACCTGGAATTTTCGCCGAAAAGCCCCGGATCAAACTCCGCCTTGGGATTCATGACGATATCGTCCATCTCAAGCACGTTGAAATCTGAATCGCATATTACGTAGCCGAACGAACAGATGTGTCCCTCCCCTCCGTAACAGTTTGCGCTCTCTATATCGAAAAATAAGTAAGTTTCGGACATTGACATTCTTTCATTCTATTGTACAGTCGCCCAGTTTTCAAGGCATTTTTTCCCTGCCGCACAGGATTTGAACTTTTCCTTGAAAAATTTCAAATCTGGGGCGAAAATAGAGGAATGGGGAAGAAAAAATTCAGGTTTGCATTCGACTGTCCGTT
>CACYBG010000267.1 GCA_902772605.1 uncultured Spirochaetaceae bacterium | reverse complement strand
CACAGGGATTTTTCAGGATGACAGTTTCCGCATCTGCAAGATAAATCCTGCACTTGGATCGTTCCTGAATGAAATTGTTTAAGCCGACATGATCGACATGTCCATGCGTATTGATTATTGCATCTATGACAAATCCACCCTTGTTGAAAAATTCCAGTTCGAGCTCTTTCCATAATTCGAATCCGGATTCAACTCCATTTCCCGTATCTATCAGAGAGATATGATTCATATTCTCTCTACGAACATTTATTACACCGACATTTGTAGCTGCGGAAAAAAAATACGCATTATCAGAAATTTTTTTCATAATTCATCCCCTCTCAATATTACCGCATAATCAGTTGATTTTCAACGCAAGCAACGACCGACCACCCGATCTGTTTTTAGGCGGCCGAATCGTTCGGAACATCATGCAGTGAATCCTATTTCCCTAACCTCGCCATCATACTGAATTTTTTCCAGGCGGCACATCGATTTAATTTCTTCAACTGTTGGCATTACTCCAGAAACACATTCGCTCACTATGATTTTCCTTGCGATGTTATCAATCTGACCGCCGGACAGATCATATTCCGCTGCTATTTTTTTGGCATCAACTTCATTCAGCCACGGAAGTCTATCCTTCCACATTGCAGTTTTGGCTTCAACAGTCGGATTTTCAAATTTTACTTTATAAAGAAAACGCCGTTCAAAAGCAGAATCTAAATTCTCAACGATATTTGTCGTAGCAAAAAATATACCCTTTATTTTTTCAAGTTCTTCCAAAAGAATAGCTTGCATTGCATTCTCCGTTTTACAGGTGTCAGTGAAAGAAGATGTCGTTCTTTTTGAAATAATTGCATCAGCCTCATTGAAAAAAAGTATGGGTATTTTCCCGCCCTTATTTACTGCATTCTTACAGGCGTTCTCGTAAGAGGAAAAAATTCCTTTAATCTTCTTTTCGCTTTCTCCAAACCATGACGATTTTGTTGAACTAATATCGACATGAATTATTGATCGGCCGGTCTCCCGAGCTATCTGAAGAACAGACTCTGTCTTTCCTGTTCCTGGACCTCCATAAAACAGGATACAAATACCCAAAGGGAGTCCTGCACTTTCAAGTTTCTGCTGAATGTCATTAAGATTATCGTATTTCAGGGCGCGTTTTATATCATTTATGATTTTTTCATTGTGAAGCGAATAATAGATTTTTTTCGCCTTTATACTGTCAAAGTCTATTATGTTTTTTGTTTCGATTTCTGAAGAATCTTCAAATTCAGATGCAGCATCACCAAAAACCAGCTCTTTTCCTTTATCGGAAAGTTTAATAAACATATCCGAATCGTCCCATTTCATTTCACACACGACAAGTCCTTTCCTTGACAACTCTTGCCGATTTTCAAGCATATTAAACATCACTGATTTTAGATGACTTTCGTCATCACACAAGCCCCAGATAATATCAAAAATACTGGGGGAAGAATCATCATGCAACAGATGACTCGCTACATTGTAAAAAACAAATCGAGAAAATGTATCTTTAACCGCCTGCTGAACTCGCATGATCATTTCCATGTCCGTATGATTTGATTCCAAATCGATTAATCCGTTAAGCATGTCTTTTGATTTCATGTCAGATTCAATAATTTGTTCAACATCATTTAGAAAATCCTTTTCATCAAAATTATCCTCATCTTCAGGAACAAAATAAGTATTATCCTCTATTGATTGCATCAGATTTTTTACTGGGAAAAACAAGCTACCCTCGATATGCCACTTCAAGAATCCATTCCTTACCAACTCTTTTATATCATTTTTCCATCCTGCAAGAACAATTGCCGGAATGCCGACACGCTTTGAAATGTCTACCAATGCCTGGATGTTATCCTCTTCGAAAGAAATGGCACATGAAAGACAAAGGATCCAGACCTGCTCTTCTGATGACAATCCGTACAAGTTTGAAATTCTTTCAACGGCTTTCCTGTAATCAGCCGTCCTGTCAAACTTCAACTCTGAATCAATCAGTTTTTCCACAACAACACCCATTGCTTTAGAAATGTTCCATCTGACTTTTTTGGGAGACCTACAACTTCTTTTCATAAACACCTCGCTTATACAAATGGACGGTCATTAATCTTCATAAATGAAATCCAGTTGAAATCAGAAAAAAAAATGATTACCGCCCATTTCATATGAAGACAGTTTATTATTGTTTACCGTACCGCTAAGGAGAATATACCCTGTGAATTTAAAGTGACAGGGTAAACTAAAAAAAATTGATGTGATGGAATACTGTCGCCATCACCTGATTGACGGCAGCATGTTTAATTTTTTTTGATGAAATCGATTCCACATAATGGAATGTTTTGGTTGAATGTCGAGTTTCATCGATTGTTTGACAAAATTGGCTTTCAGCGAGAATCCAATCCGCAAAAACGGCTTCCGCGCTTTGCTTGTGCAGATGTTTTTGCGGATTGAACCCTCGCTTACTCCAATTTTGACACTCTTTAAAAAAACTCGAAATTGAACCTATTTTATTAGCTCTAATGACGTTAGCACTATCGTATAGAGAATTATATTTTAACGCAAGTAAATATAAAAAAAAAATTTTAAAAAATCCAAATGGACGAAATTTTATGGAAAAATTTTTCATTTACAGCGGAAATATATTGCAAGTTTTTTTCCGAAGCTTTATACTGGCAAATCGATTTATTCCTACATGTTTTAATGACGATTTTTTTGTTATAATAGATTGACTATATCCAGCGTTTCTGATAATTTAAATGCATTGCAAAGAGGCAGGACTGTAATTTCAGTTCTGCCTTTTCTTTTTTACATGATTCATTGGAGGATCTTATGACTGAGACAATCACAAGCATCAACAATTCCGTAAATGGTTTTGTTTGGGGAACCTTCGGTATTGCACTACTGTTCATTGCCGGCATCATAATGACCGTTGTAAACAGAGGGTTTCAATTCACGCACTTCGCACATTGGATTAAAAACACAATCGGTGCAATTTTCAAGGACAAAAAGATAACGGCCCACACAGGAAAAAACAACAAGGCGATTTCACAGTTTCAATCTCTCTGCACGGCACTTGCGGCAACAATCGGAACAGGAAATATTGTTGGCGTCGCAACTGCAATCATCTCCGGTGGTCCCGGTGCCATTTTCTGGATGTGGATTATGGCAATTTTCGGAATGATGACAAACTATTCGGAAAACGTGCTTGGAATTTATTTCAGAAGAAAAAGTCCAAAGGGCGAATGGCGCGGCGGTGCAATGTATTACCTGAAGGACGGTCTCGGAGGATATAAGGGAATGAAGCATGTCGGTATGATTCTTGCAATCCTCTTCAGCGTTTTCTGTCTGCTTGCAAGTTTCGGAATCGGAAACATGAGCCAGATAAATTCCATTGCCGGAAATATGGAATCAGCATTCAACATTCCAAAGTCAGCAAGCGGAATCGTACTTGTAATCATTGCATCCATCGTAATTCTCGGTGGACTGAAAAGGGTCGCAGCCGTTACGGAAAAGCTCGTTCCGATCATGTCGATAATCTACATAATCGGAGCACTGGTAATTTTCTTCGTAAACATCGGTTCAGTTCCAGCAGTTTTCTCTGCAATTTTCAGAGGCGCATTTGCAGTAAAATCTGCAGCTGGAGGAATAATGGGTTACGGCATACAAAAGGCAATCACATGGGGATTCAAGCGCGGAGCTTTCTCGAATGAAGCAGGATTGGGTTCTTCCGTAATGGTACATTCCTCTTCAAACGTCAAGGAACCTGTTCGTCAGGGCATGTGGGGAATTTTCGAAGTTTTTGCAGATACGATTATCGTCTGTACTTTGACTGCATTTGCAATTCTTTCAACCGGCATGGTTGACTTGGAAACAGGTCTCATGATTTCAACAAGCGAAGGTTCCGGACTTGTAGGCGAAGCATTCTCAACACTGTTCGGAGGATTCGGACCAAAGTTCATTGCAATTGCAATCCTTCTCTTTGCATTTTCGACGGTCCTTGGATGGAGCCATTATGGAGTCACGGCCTGGCAGTACATCTTCGGAGAAAAGACTCAGATCATCTACAAGATTCTGTTCGTCGTAGTAATTTATTTCGGTGCAACGATGGAACTTCAGCTTGCCTGGGATCTGTCAGACACTTTCAACGGCTTGATGATGATACCGAACTTGATAGGCGTAATCTCACTGAGTCCTTTGGTCGCAAAAATCACAAAGAACTACGTCGATCGAAAAATCCGTGGAAAAGATAAGGAACCGATGCTTTCAAAATTCCCGGAATATCAGGAAGAAGGAAAAACTGCAAATGATGAAGATTAAAAACTGAAAGTTCATGTCAGCTTCAGTGACATGATATGGCACTTAAAAAAAATAGTGGCAGCCGATTCAATTCGACTGCCATTTTTTATGAAAAAAGTTTTTTACGGCTTCAATGCATCCAGCATGTATTCATCAGGAATCTTTGAAGGACGTCCGCTTTTTGTAATGCACGCCCAATCGACATCGGCTTCAATGCAGACGGTTCCGTCTTCCTTCTTTATCGTCTGATGAAAAGTTCCCCTGACAAGCTTCAATTCCTTGACGCTGGTTTCTACAGTCAAGATGTCATTCAAAACGGCTGGCGCCTTGTAATAAATATCTACGTGGGTTATGAAAAGAAAATATCCCTCGTCATAAAATTCCTTGTACTTGAATCCAATCTGATTCAGAAAATCCATTCTGGCATGTTCCAGATATTCCTGATACACTGCATTATTCACGTGATTGTATGAATCAAGTTCATAAGAGCGCACTGAAATTTCTGTCTTATAAATCATTTTTTTCCATCCTGTTTTTTTATAGATAAGGAACCGCTGATTAATACACGAAGCATTAATCAGCGGTTCCCAGCAATTTCTCGTAATTCTTTATACTGTAAGGAATTACTGCAAAATT
>CACYBG010000266.1 GCA_902772605.1 uncultured Spirochaetaceae bacterium | reverse complement strand
CATGTTCTCAAAAGGTATCGCAGTCAGATTTCATACCTTTTATTTCGCCCCTATTTGCAACGTAGTTTCAAGCTAGGGGAGAGGTATGAAACCTTCCGCACGAATCACCAACCCCGACTCTAAGGAAACACTGAACGAGCATACAGGGGTATGCTACCCTCTTTCGGATTATTCAGTGTTTCCCTAATTTCAGACATTGATTTTGTTTTCATGCCGCTGAAATGTTGATTTTCCTTGAACCGACACCAAGCTTGCGTGGAATCGTTATGGTAAGCACACCGTTCTTGAAAACAGCATTGATTGATTCTGCATCGATATCCTGCGGAAGTGAAAAACGGCTTTCAAAGGACTCGTTCTTTCTTTCGTGGATGAGCCACTGGAATTCTTCCTTTTCCTCTGCTTTTTTATCGGCATCCTTTTCTTTTGATGCGATTCTAAGAATACTGTCCTTCAGGTCGATTTCAATGTCGTTTTCTGTAAATCCCGGCAAATCCATGTCCAGAATATAGGCGTTCTTCGTTTCCTTAGCATCAACTTTTGGAACGAAACTGTTTGCCCTGTAAGCTGGGCGATTGCTGCATCCGTTTTCAAAAAGTGGGTCAAAAAGTGAAAGTCCGTACATGGTAAATACCTCCAAGACATTTAGGGAACCGCTGATTAACACGGTCGCATTATCAGCTTTCCAATGATTTTTTTCCAAGGCTAACAGCCTTACATTAATACTTATAGCAAATGCCGTGCCAAGTTTTAAAAATCAAAAAAAATTATTTTTTTTGGGACTGCACGAATCTATTCTCTCTTTTTGATGATTCTACGGAGGATCTTCAGGCCTATTTCGGCTGATTTGTTGCGGGATATACGGCTGTTTTCTGATTTTCCAGTGTTTTCCTAGAGCCGATTTTGCACGAATCACCATGATCTTTCGAGATTTCAATGGCTGAACTTAAATTCCGATGACCGACGGGGACAAAATGGACAATTTTACCCATCAAACTGAGTAAATTTGACGCACTACATTTGAATTCGAATCATAAAATCAGCATTTTATACCCATAAAAAAAAGACGGCTCCAATGGAAACCGTCCTTTCTGAAAATTCAATTCACTTGCCGATAATCATCAGTCGGATTCAGCAGCACCAGGAAGTCCAATATCCTTTCTATAGAACATTCCCTCGAAAGATATCGTTTCCATTGCGTTATAGGCTTTTTTCCAGGCTTCATCAAAACTTGCTCCGTAACCAGAACATGCAAGTACGCGTCCACCGCTTGTAATCATTCCGGTATAATCGGGTTTCGTATTGTGGTCTGCCCTTCTGTCATTGATTGCACCGGCAATGAAGATTTTTGCACCGGTTGAAATCAGCGAATCTTTTCCGCAGAAAATCGGAAGTCCTTTTTTATAGTCGCGTGGATATCCACCGCTTACGGCAACTGGAGCGACGACATATCCTGGACGCCACTGGGTTTTAAATGAGTTGAGTTCTCCGTTTACTATTGCTTCACACATGTGCTCAAAATCAAAATCCATCAACGGAAGGACAGCCTGAGTTTCCGGGTCTCCAAGGCGAACGTTGTACTCCAGGCACTTCGGACCTTCAGCTGTCAGCATGATTCCAAAGAAGATGAATCCACGGTAATCGTAACCTTCAGCGATTATGCCCTTGAGCGTCGGTTCCAGAATATCCTTCGTAAATTTTTCCTTGAGTTCATCGGTAAAATCATCAACTGGAGCGATTGCACCCATTCCGCCGGTATTCGGTCCCTTTGCACCTTCGCACAGACGCTTGTGGTCGCGGGCAGAAACGAAAGGAAGTATGCAGGATTTTCCGGCAGATGCAAAATCAGGCGTTGAAGAAACTGCCGCCAGAACGGAAATCTCAGTTCCACGCAGATACTCTTCGATAACGAGCTTTGAACCGGCATTTCCAAGGGTATTGTATTCCATCATTGAAAGAACGGCTTCACGGGCTTCATCGACAGTTTTTGCAACGACTACCCCCTTTCCGGCTGCCAATCCATCTGCCTTTACAACGATAGGTGCACCGATTTTTTCGATATATTCAAGTGCGGCATCCTTATCGGTAAAGGTTTCGCTTTTTGCACAGGCTACACCGTATTTTTTCATAAAAGCCTTTGCCAAATCCTTGCTGGCTTCAAG
Source organism: uncultured Spirochaetaceae bacterium (assembly GCA_902772605.1). Taxonomy (GTDB): domain Bacteria; phylum Spirochaetota; class Spirochaetia; order Treponematales; family Treponemataceae; genus Treponema_D. Next base: position 476 of record CACYBG010000266.1, on the reverse strand, counting down.
TTGGGCGGCGGCTTTCTTCGGACCGACAGTCAAAATGTCAGCCTCCCAGAATGCATCCGCAAGACCTTCCGCCAATGGATTTTCAGGTCCAACAACAGCAAGAGTACAACCTTCGTGGCGGGCAATCTGCACGTAAGCGGCATTACCCTTTACACCTTCAAGATAACTGCAGTCAGCAGGATTTATATTCCTACACTTGGCTTCCAGACCTGTACCACCGTTTCCAGGTACACAAATCACTTCAGAAACAGCCGCACTCTGGGCAAGTTTCCATGCAATGGCGTGTTCACGGCCACCGTTTCCAACAACAATAACTTTCATGCCTATATTATAGATTTTAAACCCGTTTTTTTTCAAGTATCGCGCACAATTGTCAGGGACTCAGCATGAATCATAAAGCCCCGGAAAACAAATTCCAGGGCTTTGAAAAACATTCAATTAGGAAATCAATATCCGTCGCTCATGCTGCGGTTGAT
>CACYBG010000265.1 GCA_902772605.1 uncultured Spirochaetaceae bacterium | reverse complement strand
CGCTCCCCGGTGGAAACCTGAACTGCCAGACGCGGGATGTCGTTTTCAGGGACACCAGAAATCTCCAGGTCGATTACAGATCCCTTCGGTATGGTTTTGTCAGCCCCGAAAATATCCTTGAGTCCGATGGTGAACTCGTAATTGTAGCGTCCCTCCTCAGGATTGAAGACGTTCCTTGCAAATCTGGCGGATGAGAAATCTGCGCTTCCCTTCGCTCCGACTTCAAGCACGTCAAGTTCAATTTCCGGGACAATCAGATCGGGATACCTTGCATGAACCTTTTCATAGAAATCGGCGTATGCAGTTTTCTCGGGAACCTCTCCCCGGAAATAGCGCATCATGGATTCCATGAAAATGTCGCTTATGACGTTGTCGTATCCGCTCAAACCGACGTTTCCGATTGATTTTGCAGACGCAAGCAGATATGGAACGGGATTCTGTCCTCCAAGGAAATCGACTCCGAACGAAGCGTCTGAAGCAAGGGATTCCATCACCCTTTCGTTGTTTACGAAATCACCTGTTCCGCGGGCCATCCTGAGCATGACGGAATCATCCGACGTAAGCTTTTCAAGTATGTCCCTTGAAAGGTTCAGGTTGTCGCTTCCATCCCTGACGAACACCCACGTGCCGCCCCAATAGAATCCGCTCGGTCCGGTACAAATAGCCCAGTCTCCGAACGAACCTTCAGCAGAATCCCCCGCCTCAGGTGCAAGATTGAAGGAATAATACCACGAAGGTCCGAAATAACAGAATACGCGACCGTCTTTTTTCAGACCCTGCATCTGCTCCTTAGACCATGGCTGTGCTCCCATCGAATATTCCTTTTCGGAAAATTCCTTCTGCTGAGACACCCATCGCTTCATGTCGTCTGGAACCGTAAGTGTACCGTCCTGAATCCACGTGGATTTTCCCGAACGGGAAACTGCATAAAAATCGTCGCCTGGGCCGGAGACCATGTAGTATCCCTTTTCCTTTGCCTTTGCAGCAACTTCATCAAACCTGTCCCAATCGGAAAGCATCTCCTGTACCTTTTCAGGATCATCCGTACCGAGCACGTCCCTTGCGATTGAACGGCGGTAAATGAGTCCTCCCGGACATGCCTGCCATGAAAGTCCCTTAAGCTTACCGCCTTGGCCCGTCACATCCTTCACGTACTGATACTGCGCAGAAAGACTGTCAGATGAAATGCCCACGTCTGAAATCATGTCAAGCGTACCGGAAGATTCGATGAACTCCTGTATGTATGCCGACTCGACAAGGAACATGTCTATCCTGTCGTCCTGTGCAGTTACATCCTGCGTTGCAAGTGCATTTTCGATGACCTTCAGATAGCTTCCGGAATTTCCCGAAGGAGGGATTATCCAGTTCACCTTGACGTTACCGATCCTGTTTTTCTCGGCGTCATATCCAGGGTAGTAATCGGCAACCCTGGTCTTGAACTCGTCGTTCTCGGCATATATGGTCAGAACCTTTCCGGGGTCCTTTACAGCGGCTTCGTTTTCCACGACTTCGACTTTGGCCGCATCTTTTTTTGCAGAATCAAGCTTGGAGGAATCGTCCTTTTCAGCACCAATGCCGAACACTCCGTACTTTTCGTTTTCCTCGCGTATCTGTTCGACCCTTGCGTTATAGCCTTCTTCACCGCTTTTTCCGGAGAGCACGTAATCGACGATTTCGGTGAAAGTGTCAGGAAAGTCTTTTTTGGCTTTTTCGACCGTACCGGATGCCTTGGGTTCGACAGAAGTTTTTCCGGACGCATTTCCAGTGTCTGAAACGGCGTTCGTACGACCGGAATCAGCTTGACGTACAGGCTTGGACTTCACGTCGGTCTTTTTCGTTTCGACAGGCTTTTTACGCTCAGTCACCGTCTCGGTACGTTCAATCACGGGCTTTACGGTCTCAACGTTCGGCCATGAGCTTGAGTTTTCAAAGGCAGGTTCGACCTGTTCAATAATCGGTTCAACATGCTCAATGACCGGTTCAACGTGTTCGATGACCGGCTCAACATGTTCGATAACTGGTTCAGCATGTTCGACAACAGTTTCAACGGCAGATTCCCTTCGGACGTCGGATGCGGCAACCTTCATGTTGTTCCTGTACGATTCTCCGCCTGCAAGAACGGTGGACTTTACCGATGCATCCTTTTTACCGTTGGGCTTCAGTTGGGAAACTTCAACGCGTCCCTTCACAACTTCGATTACGACATCCTGCTGAGAAGAGCCTGATTTTTCGGGAATGGTGATTTCAACCTCAGAACTGTCGCCAAGTTCGATTTCCTTCTGGTTAGCCCGGACGATAAGCTTTTCGCCTCCTCCGGAAACGTTCGTGACGTGTATTTCACCGCTTACGAAATCCACGACCTTTTCATTCCTGTTCCTGAAAATCTGAATCATGGATTTTTCACGCAGCTGAATCAACTGAGCCTCGGAGTCGCTGAATTCGGTGTATGCCTCGGAATTCTGGGACGTCCTGATTTTGTCCCCGTCGTAAATGTAACTGGAACTCCTCAGGATTTCCCAAACGTCGTTGTCGGCGAACTTCCTCTGGGCGGTATTCTTCTTGAAATATATGCGTGCGATGGGTTCCTCATCCTTTTTCAGGGTGAAGGAATTCATGTCGCGGTAAAAAAGGGCGAACATGGTCACCGCACCGATTGCACAGAAGATGAAAATGAAGTAATCGACTTTGTTAAGCCTGGATGCTGTATTTTTTTTCTTCATCATCTGTATCCACCTTTGTCAAGTCGGGAGCTACCGTACCTATGACGCTTCGAACGTCCGCCAGGGTCTTTGCTCCGGCCCTTCCCGTAAAGTTGATTACCGCAAACATCTTTATGGCATCGGTCTTGCCCTTTACATGCACGCCGGGCATCTCTTCAACGATTACCCTGTCCCTTATGAGCCTGTAAGTATTTTCAGTGATAAGCACGTCGGTCGCAAAAGGCTTGTTCAGGGCCTCAGTCCTGCTGGCAAGGTTTACCGCATCGCCGATGACCGTATATTCCATCCTTTCCTCCGAACCGATCTGCCCCGCAACTACCGGACCGCTGTTGATTCCGCATCCAATCCTTACGCGTGGAAGTCCCCTTGCACTTCTTTCACGGTTGAAATCGGCAAGAGAATCGCGCATCATCAGTGCGGCGGTAACTGCATTCAACGCATCCTTTGCAGCGCTGCCGGATGATTCAGGAGCACCCCAGACGGCCATTATTGCATCGCCTATGTACTTGTCCACTACTCCACCGGTCTTGTTTACGCAGTCCTCCATGCGGGTCATGTATGCATTCAGAAATTCAACGACTTCCTTTGGCTGCATCTTTTCGGACATTGCCGTAAACGAGCGGATGTCGGAAAAGAAGACCGTTGCGTTACGGGTCTCACCACCGAGCGAAAGTTCTCCGCTGGCAGCTTTTTTTGCAATCGTCTTGTTGGTGAATTTGCTGAATGAAACCATCAGCTTTTCCCTTTCTGCCAGTCCCTTGCCCATCTGTACGAAGGATTCTGTCAAAAGACCGATTTCATCGTGGCTTCTGGGCTTTATGTCCAGTTCGAATTCACCGCGCTCGATTTCAGCGGATGCCTCGACAAGGTCCTTGATAGGGTTCGTGATTCCCTTGCTGAAAATCCTGATGAGTATGATTGCAAGGAAGAATACGGCCAGTGAAAAAAGGATGATCCTGAACGTCGTCCTGTTTATGACTGCATAGACCGATTTTTCGGATATGGTCGTGATTACGAAAAGGTCGTTGAAAATCTGCCTGACAGCCGTAAACACTCCGTCAACGACAGTCTGGGTATTGTTTTCGGCAGGATTTGAATGCACCTCGTCTATAATCGGAAGTATCGAATCGAGTATGGGGCTTTCACCCTGAAAATCGGGATTTATGAGGACGTTGGCCGAGCGGTCGACCAGAATCGTGGCATTGTTCGAACCTGTGCTCATGAGTTCTATGAGCGACTGTACGTCAAGCCCGACGACCCCGGACTTCATGTCGTTTACGGCACCGTAACCGTACACGAAAACCACGGACGGCTTACCCAAAAGTTCGGTGGCGTTTCTGAAAACGGTTTTCTGAGAATACGGATTTTTACGTATAAGGTCCATTATGCCGCTTTCTTTTTCGGAATCAATGCCGGAGCTTCCGTTGAGCTTAAGTCCCGTATCGGAACCGTAGACGAAAAGGATGTCCTGATTGGCCTTGAAGAATTCATCGAAGAGTCCGTCGATTTTGGATTCATCGTCAATCCTTGAAACTGCATCGAAAAGGATGAAAGACGTGTTCTGGACGTTTTCGAACGCAGACTGTATCGTAGCGGCCGTCCGTTCGTTGATCGTAAGGTTGTTTTCCTCCGCCTTTATCCTGTCGTCGGAGCGTACGAGGGTCGAAACCAACGCCGTAGACACGCCGAGCACCAGAATTATCAGGAGCGAAAAGAGGAGAATCTGCTTAAGGCTTATTGGATACTTGATTTTCACTTTATTTCTCCATATCTAAGGAACCGCTAAATAATCCGCTTTCAGATTATTCAGTGTTTCCCTAATGACGAGCAAAGCGGACTTTCCGTTTAAGAAAGTCTAAAAATTGCTTATTTTATGGAAAATTTTAACATAAAAAGTATCAAGATACAACCTTTTTTGACGTAAAATTCATATTCGCCCAGAAAGGAGGATTGGAGAAGTCTTTTTCATTCAAACAGGGATACGGCCTTCTGCATGTGTTCCGGAAGCGGAATTTCAAACGTTTTTTCCTTCCCGTCAACAGGAATGGTCAGGCGGAATGCGGCGAGGCACAGTTTTTTGATTCCGACCCTGCGAAGAAGCTTGTTTTTCTTGAAATCACCGTGCTGGTCGTCGGCTGCAATCGG
>CACYBG010000264.1 GCA_902772605.1 uncultured Spirochaetaceae bacterium | reverse complement strand
GAAAAAACTGGACGAGGCAAAGACAAAGGAGGTTCTTGTCAAGGCAAAGGACTTCATCAAAAAGCTTCCGGAACTTGACCACGAGGCCGCCGAGAATTTTGCAAAGACCTGTGCCGAAGAGCTTGGCGTAAAGCTTGGCGACTTCATGATGCCGATACGCATGGCAGTTACGGGAAGCAGGGTTTCTCCGCCTTTGATCGGTTCCATACTGATTCTGGGAGTTGAAAAGTCCCTTGCAAGACTGGACAGGACTCTGGCTGAATTTTAATTTTTTAAGATGATTTTATGACGGGCATCCTTTGTGGGTGTCCGTTTTTGTTTTCAGACAAATTTAAGGGGTTTGCGTTAGGGATTGTAGGGGCGGTGAAACCGTTCACGGTTGCTGAGCACGGGCGAAGCAATCGGGAATGAAGCGAAAGCGGAACCCCGGAAAGCCCGACCTGACTGTCCCTGAGGAATCGAAGGGCAGGCAGGGAACGCCCGTATTTAAAAAGACAGTTATTTTAAGTAACGTTTAAGTAATATATTAAAACATTTTCTCGACAATCCTGCAGTTATGGTATATAATTAAAATGCGTTGGGGAAAACGGGAGTCTAATGAATGTCGCAGCTGTGAAGCACCGGCGTTTTGAATGACTTTGCAGGAGTAGGAAAAATGGATTCTTTAGATTATAAGCAGATTTTGAATGCCGTTCCCCAAGGTGTGTGCGTTGTCAGTGAAGTACGCGACGATACAGGTAAATTAATCGACTGTAAGATTGAATTTACCAACATACAGTTTTTGACCGTAACGAATAATGAAATCACCAAGGGAATGTATTACACCTCTTTCTGCCACGTGCTTCCCAAAAACTTTTCATGGTTCGACATTTTTGAAAACGTACTCAACACCGGTTACGGAATGTCAAGGAATTTCGTCTCTCAAAAATCGGGAAAATGGTATCAGCTTTCGGTAAATAAGATTTCTGAAGGAGTCGTCGTTGCAAAGCTTGAGGATATCAGTCAGACGAAGCATCTTGAACAGACCGTTCAGCGTCAGGATGTAAGGAACATGGCTTTGTCCGAAGAACTTTCACTGACCAGAAACGAAATGCGCTCAAAGCTGGAAAGCATACAGACATTGAACCATCAGCTTCAGTTCGCAGCATTCCACGACAGCCTTACGAACCTTTTCAACCGTTCATGGTTCAACCGCATGCTGGACGACATAAAGTCCAAGGGAGTCGCATCAATCGCTACGTCCAAGGAAGATAAGGGTAACCAGACTGCGGACGTAATCAATTTCGGACTGCTTCTGATAGACATAGACAACCTGAAGAACGTGAACGATGCATTCGGTCATACTGCTGGCGACGGGGTTCTGAGGCAGATGGCGACAATACTGCGCGGTTATGAAAACGAAAGGATAACTGCATTCAGGTTCGAGGGCGATGAATTCATACTTCTCGTAAAGAACATTTCGAGCCGTGAAGAGATGACGCTTTTGGGATATAAAATCATCGAACAGGCAAATTCTCAGGAAATCGGTTTTTCGGGCGGAATAAGCATTTATCCTGAGGATACTTCGACTCTGGACGACATATTGAAATATGCCGACATGGCAAAGTCCGACGTAAAGAAGAACGGAAAGAACAACATCCATTTCTTCAGGCAGGTGATGGAAGACAGGTTCCTCCGCAAGATGCTGATTGAAAGCAAGCTGGCGGTTGCCCTTGAGAAGAACCTTTTCCAGCTTTATTTCCAGCCGCAGTTTGACGTAATGACTGGAGAACTCCGCGGATTCGAGGCCCTGTTGCGATGGCATGACGATGAGTTGGGGTGGATAAGTCCCGATCAGTTCATTCCGCTTGCCGAAGATTCAAGGCAGGTCGTTCCGCTTGGACAGTGGGTCATGGATACTGCCCTGGAAACGCTTTCAAGGTGGGAGCTGGAATACAATTTCAAGGGAATCTTATCGATAAACGTTTCTCCCGTGCAGCTGAAGACTCCCGATTTCATGGACAGGCTGAAGGATGGTCTTAACAGGACAAAGGTCAGGCCGGAGCATCTGGAAATCGAAATAACGGAAGGGGTTTTCATCGACAACGTTCAGGACATAGTAAGGAAACTCAACGACATAAGGCGCATGGGAATAGGAATTTCCCTAGATGATTTCGGAACCGGATATTCTGCATTGAGATACCTTCAGATTCTTCCGTTGACCACGCTTAAAATCGACAAGTCGTTCATATCGAACATCAATGAAGAAAACGGCGTTGAGGCAAACATTACGGAAAGCATAGTCTCGATGGTTTCAAAGATGGGGTTGGATACGATTGCGGAAGGGGTCGAAAACAATTCCCAGCTGGACATGCTGAAAAAAATCAACTGTCACAACGTGCAGGGATTCCTTAAGGGAAAACCGATGCCTGCAGAACTCTGCGACCGGATGCTGTCTGGAGACGAGTCTGCCATTCTGACGGTAAACAACGTGACTCCAGAAAGCCTTTAAGGAAATGCCGATTAAAGATTGGTGCATTAACCGAGTTTTCACTGATTCCTGATTATGGAAGCCTGTATTCGATGTAGCGGACCCTGCCGTTTTTGATTGCGGATCGGATCTGTTTTTCGCGTTCGGACAGCTGGCTTTTTCCTGATTTCACTTCTATGAAAATGACTTCATCCACAGGTTTTCCCTGTGCACTTCCCGGAAATGCAATGAAATCGACCGGTTGACCCAGAAATTTGCAGTCGCCCGGATTGCATGGGAAATTCGGAAGGAATGGGGCTATCTGTTCGCCGAATTGTCCTCCCAGGATTTCGCGGCTTTTTTTTACTGCCTTTTCACGTTCCGTTTTTATGAGCTGCCTGGTTTTTGCCGACTGTACGGCTTTTCCGATCAGTATGCCGATTGCAAGAAACGCAAGGACCGTTAACGCCGCAATTAGGATGATGACCGGGAGCCTGTCGCCGAATTGATTTATAATCTGCCTGAAAAGCTCTTTGCCCGTTAAAGTTTCTTCCATAAAAATCAGTTTTCGTATCCCGAGAGAACCAGAAGCTGGGACAGGTATTTCCAGTAGTTGTTCGCACTCTTCCTGTATTTCTTGACGTTCTTTTCAGAAAGGTCGAATTTGAATGATTCGTTGAAAAGAAGGTAGTTGAACAGCTGATAGACGTATTCGTCCATTTTGTTCAGGTCGGAATGATTTACCTCCTCCAGACTTGCCTTGTCTTCCAGAAAAATGTATTCCTGGATTCCGTTGTCCAGGTCCATCAGGTAATAATAGAACCTTTCTGCAAATGAGGTAGGATCTTCCCGAGCGTTACCCCAAATCAGCCAGGGCCATATGTCGAGCTCGAATTTCTGAATCGGTTCGTCGTAATTTCCGTAATTGTAGGAACCTTTGTTCCATGCGTTCGTCACAAGGTTTCCTTCTGCGTCAAAAACGGCTTCCTCTCCGCTGTCCTTTACGTAAACCTGATTTTCTTCTTCGCCCCTCATTTTATGGATGTTGTTTTCGTATGTGTACTTGAGGATTAAATTTATGATGCTGAGATTTTCTTCCGGGATTTTTTCGCTTGTGTTTACGCCGAGTTTTTCCAGTCCGTTTTTCAGGCACTGTTCCAGATTCTTTTCGTCGCGTGATTCTCCGAATGTTGACAGGATGTTTTCTCCTGCACTTGCGGCCGTAATGCACAGTGAGATGAGTGCGTAAAATAAAAGGGACTTTTTCTTCATTAATAAACTCCTCGTTGCGTTTTGTGCCGCAATTATAGAGGTTTTTCAAGGCATGGTAAAGGTACGGGGGCAGCAGGAAAAATAAAATTACTTATGCGGAACGGATTCTGATGGAGTAAAAATGTCGAGTTCAACCTGAAGCCCTGGATACGGTCGTGTGGACATTCGACTTGTGGTCGGATATAATGCGTGCGTTCGGTTTCTGGCCGTTCAATTAAAGTTCAATCAAAATGGAGAGAAAGTTATGAAGCGTGTTTTTGCGTCCCGATTTTTGCGTCGGACCTTGTCGCTTGTATTTGCGGGATTTCTGTTTGTGTCCTGCGCTACAAGAAACGATCTTAAAAGTCTGGCTGGCGCAGATGATTTTGATGCAGCTTACGATGCGTTCATGGCTCTTCCGCGCTTTGATTCTGCCGATGCTGCGGTTTCCGAATTGAAAAGTCTGTCTGTTGATTTTCTTCCGCTCATTTTGGATTCCGAAGACAGGGGTAAGCTGAAGTCCGTCGTGGATTCCGTAATCAGGCTTTCAAAAAATCCATGCGAAAAGGATGAAAAAAGAAAGGTTTGCACTTACGAAGGGGACGGTGAAAGGCTTGAGGTCGGTTACATCGGCGGTGCATACAAGGGTGCTTTCGGAAATTACGTAAAGGCCCACTTTTATTACAGGGGGCAGGGGATTAACGTTCATCTCTACCTTACGGAAGGCGATTTTGATGTCGTCGCTTGCATTTCGGGCGGAGGAAAAAGGGAGAATGTTCAGGGGGCTGGTTCCGTCGGTTCGGAGTGGCAGCCTGATTATGATCCGGACCGCAGTTATGAACTTAACTCAAGGACATCTTACGTCAAATCCGTAGATTTCTATTGGGATTAGGAAATCAAAAATCTACCATATAACATAATCTGTTCCGGAATCGAATTGAAGTGCTGCGTGTAAGCCCGGTAAAACTGAAGTTTTTCACTGTTTACATAAAAAAATCATAAATTCTGTTGACGATTTCCATAGGGTTTTAGTATCTTCCTATATGAAAAAGAGATGAGGACTTTGTGATGAGCGATAAAGAAAACGAAGAGATTGAACAGGAAAAGCCGGCTGAGGAAAATCAGGTTGAGGAAACCGAAGCTGCAGCTGAATCCGCTGAAGAAGAACAGGCCTCTGAGGAAGTTGAAAAGACCGATTTGGAAAAGGCCAATGACAGGATTGCAGAGCTTGAAAAGCAGGTTGAAGAGCTCAAGGATAAATATCTGCGTTCAGTCGCCGATTTCCAGAACCTTCGCAAGAGGGCGGCACAGGAAAAACAGGAGGCTTTCGATTACGCAAATACGAACCTTCTGAAGGATCTGCTTGACAGTCTGGATAATTTCGACAGGACAGTCGAGGCTGCTGCAAATGCAACGGATCCCAAGTCCATTGCCGAAGGGGTCACGATGATAAACAAGTCCCTTGTAAGCATGCTTGAGAACAATTACAATCTGGTTGCTTACGGAAAAGTTGGGGACGCTTTTGATCCCGACATCCATGAAGCAATCGGAAAGTCGGACGATCCTGTAGCGGAACCGGTTTTGAAAGCGGTATACCTGCGCGGTTACAAGCTTAAGGACAGGGTCATCCGCCATGCAAAGGTCATGGTGAGCATGCCGGACGGTACGGTTAAATCTGAGGAAAAGGCCGAGGAGCCTGAAAAATAAAACGGAACTTCTGGAACTTCGGTTTCAGGGGCGATTGGAAAGACATACTTTAGAGGAGTGTAAATAAAATGGGAAAGATTATTGGTATTGACTTGGGTACCACAAATTCTTGTGTATCAGTTATGGAAAACGGTGAACCAGTAGTTATTCAGAATTCCGAAGGTGGACGCACAACTCCATCAATCGTCGGATTTACTGCAAAGGGAGACAGAATCGTAGGTCTTCCTGCAAAGAACCAGATGGTTACCAATCCAAAGAATACGGTATATTCAATCAAGCGTTTCATCGGACACCGTTTCAGCGAGCTTGCCGGTGAAGCAAAGATGGTCCCATATACGGTAATCGACCATGGTGAAGACGTACGCGTTGAAATCGACGAGAACGGAAACAAGAAGCAGTACAGCCCTCAGGAGATTTCAGCTTTCATCCTTCAGAAGATGAAGAAGACTGCGGAAGACTATCTTGGAGAAGAAGTTACAGAAGCCGTCATTACCGTCCCTGCCTATTTCAACGATTCACAGCGCCAGGCAACAAAGGATGCCGGTAAGATTGCAGGACTTGACGTAAAGAGAATCATCAACGAACCGACTGCCGCAGCAATGGCTTTCGGTCTTAAGGAAGATCAGAAGAAGGAAAAGACCATCGCCGTATACGACCTTGGTGGAGGTACCTTCGATATTTCAATCATCGAAATCGCAGACGGCGTATTTGAAGTAAAGTCAACCAACGGAAACACTCACCTTGGTGGAGACGACTGGGACCGCCGCGTCGTTAACTGGCTGATCGAAGGGTTCAAGAACGATACCGGAATCGACCTTTCAAAGGACAGCATGGCACTTCAGCGTTTGAGGGAAGCTGCTGAAAATGCAAAGATCTCCCTTTCAAACCAGACTACTACGGACATCAACCTGCCGTTCATCACTGCCGATGCAACCGGTCCAAAGCACCTTCAGAAGACTTTGAGCCGTGCAGAGTTTGAAAAGATGACCGACGACCTGTTCGAGGCAACCCGTGAACCTTGTATCAAGGCAATGAACGATGCAAAGATTTCATCAGACAAGATTGATGAAGTCCTTCTGGTTGGTGGTTCAAGCCGCATGCCTAAGGTTCAGGACATCGTCAAGAGCATCTTCGGAAAGGAAGGAAGCAAGGCCGTCAATCCTGATGAAGCCGTTTCAATCGGTGCAGCAATCCAGGGTGGAGTCCTTAAGGGCGATGTAAAGGACGTTCTGCTCCTTGACGTTACTCCTCTTTCACTCGGTATCGAAACTATGGGCGGCGTATTTACGCGTCTCATCAACCGCAATACGACCATTCCTACAAAGAAGAGCCAGATTTTCTCTACTGCAGCCGATGGACAGACAGCCGTTACAATCCACGTACTTCAGGGTGAACGCGAGATGGCTTCTGAAAACCGCACGCTCGGAAACTTTGACCTTGTCGGAATCCCACCGGCACCACGCGGAGTTCCTCAGATTGAAGTTACATTCGACATCGATGCAAACGGTATCGTAAAGGTTTCTGCAAAGGATATGGGAACCGGAAAGGAACAGAAGATTCAGATTCAGAATTCTTCAGGTCTCAGCGAAGATGAAATCAACAGGATGGTCAAGGATGCTGAGGCAAATGCAGAGTCCGACAAGAAGAAGCGCGAGGAAGTCGATGCACGCAACGAAGCCGACAGCCTTGTTTATCAGACTGAAAAGGCTCTCAAGGATTACGGCGACAAGGTTTCCGATGGAGACAAGAAGAACATCGAGACTGCCGTAAACGATGTAAAGGAAGCCCTCAAGGGTGGAGACATTTCTACCATTAAGGCAAAGTCCGAGGCACTCAAGCAGGCATCATACAAGCTGGCGGAAGAAATGTACAAGGCACAGCAGGGTGGTGCAGCAGGCGGAGCAGCTCAGGGGCCTGAAGCATCAGCATCATCTGGAAGTTCAGCCGGTGGAGATTCAAAGTTCGACAAGAGCTCAGCCGACGACGTTCAGTATGAGGTTCATGACGACAAATAAATGACGGTTGGCCCTGAAGTTTTTCGGGGCCTTCATGACCGACGGAAACCTTCGAAACCAT
>CACYBG010000263.1 GCA_902772605.1 uncultured Spirochaetaceae bacterium | reverse complement strand
CGTCGGTCTTCCGGTCAATCTGGATAAGAAAAACGGCACGGTTACAATCAGGCAGAAAAATGGAAATGAAATGACACTGCCTGTTTCAGCCGCAGTTAAAATCAAGAAAATCAGGGTAGAATTCCAATTTTAAGCGACTGTTTTTTTTCAGAATGCGTCTAAACCAACAGCGTGGAAGGCAAGTGCAAGTCTTAAATAGAATCATCTTTAGCATCAACGTAGTCAATGACTAAAATCAACATATATCAATGAAAGCCCCGAAAATGAAAACCCCGAAGCTGAACGATTCAACTTCGGGGCGTTTTTTTCCACGTTGATTTTTTACTGAATGACCTGACTTGTTACCGTTTCTCCGTTTACGGCCAGGGTAAGGACTGAACCCTTCTTTACCATGTACGGTATCGTGAGTTCTTTTCCCGGATGCAGCAAATCGGCAATCTTTGTAATTGAACCGTCGCTGTCGGAACATTCAAGCCTGACGTTCACAGGGAACGGATATTCAGGCAATGTGTGAGTGAACACGCCATAAGCGGTAAGCTCGTCCGGATTGTCGGCAGGGAGTGTAATCTGCACCTTAACCCTTGAGAATTCAGAAACGCTTTCTCCGACCTTTTCCTGTGAAGTAACGGTTGCAGGAGTTTCTGAACTGTCTGATTTTACAGCCGTGAAATCAAAGAGTATCGGATATTTTTCCATCTGGGCAAGGACCTGCTGTACGCTCATGTTCTTGAGGTCCGGAACGATGGTCTTGATGTCGTCGTTTCCAGAACTTACGATGAAGAATACCTTCAAGTGTGAAAGATAGGTTCCCGGCTCCGGATACTGTGCCAAAATGGTTCCGACCGCCGCAGAATTCTTCTGATAGATGACAGGTGCAAATTCAATCGTCGGATCATCGCTGAACTGAGTCTTCAACTGAAGCTGTACGTCATCGATTCCCTTTCCGACATAATCCGGCATGGTCTCCAATTCAACGCCACGGCTAACAACCAGATCGATTGTGCGGTACGCCTTAACGATGGATCCACCGGCAGGCTGCTGTTCAAGGATTGTTCCTTCGTCACCCGGAAGGTCTGAATAGCGCAATGCGATTTTTGGATAAAGTTCCTTAACCTGCATGTCAAAAAGTGCATTCGTCAGGCTTTTTCCGACGACATTAGGCACCATGACCTTTTCTTCTCCATGAACTGAATAGAAGAAAACCACAAGACAGACGGCAACCATTATCAGGAAGCTGAGGAGCATGGTCACAAAGAGAACCCATCCGCCCTTACCGAAATTTTGAATCAAATCGCTGAATGCAGTTCCAAAGCCGCCCTTTTTCTTCGGTTTAACGGCTTTTTCTGCAACAGACGTTTCTGCAGCAGATGTTTCTTCAACTATGGTTTCATTCTCCAAGGTGCTTTCATTTCTCACTTCAGAATCAAAAGTGCCTTCATTTTTTTCCGTTTCTATTGTTTCGTCACTCATACAATCATTCTACAATTTTTATAAACTTTTTTCTACTGTCTATTGAAATCAACCATAAAACAGAGGACCTCAACGACAGGAAAACCTTTAACGCCGGTTAAAAAGGCTCATTCCAGAACGGTACCGATGAAATTCCGGGTTCCATTCATAAAGGACTTGTAATCCATGGATTTTTTTGCCTGCCACTGAAGTTCCGTCGCTATCAAAACTCCGTCGCCGGTCTGAATCAGTATGCCCCTCTGCTTGTTGTAGGAAAGAACCGTACCGGGAACAGCTCCAGTATTCTTGGGGATGGAACTGTCCTGATGTGCGACTTTTTCTGCGTCACGGGCTTTAATTATCCTTAAAGTCTGACCGTTACAGGTGGTAAAGCATCCAGGCCATGGAGTATACGCCCTGATTTTTGCATCAATCTTTTCAGCCGAATCGCTCCAGTTTATGCGTCCGTCTTCCTTTTTGATTATCGAACAGTAGCTGGCTTCACCATGCTGAGGTACACTGACCGGAAGTTCCCTGTTTCTGGCGATGTAACGCAAAATGGTCGTTATGGAAATGGCTCCGTGCAGGGCGACTTCACGCAAAAGCGATTCTGCAGTTTCAGTTCCCGTTAAAGTCCATTTCTGTTGACTGAGGATATCACCTTCATCGATTCCAAGCGCCATTTTCTGTATGCTGATTCCGGTCTCTGAATCGCAGTTCAGGATTGCCTGATTGACAGGAGTTGCACCGCGATATTTCGGAAGCAGCGACGGATGGATGTTGATTCCACCGTATTTGAACAGCGAAAAGAATTTCGGTCCCATGATGTGTCCGTAAGCAAAACAGATGAATACATCAGGATGAAGGGATGCAATCTGATCGCGCGCCTCCTGCTTCAGATGTTCAGGTGTCAGAATCACGATGCCGTCATCACGAGCTTCATTCCAAATCTGGGCATAATGGGCAACTTCAGTCGGAATCAAATCCCTATGACGACCCTGGGTTGACGGAGGATTGGTCAAAACGCCGACAACCTTGTACTGCTCTTCAGGAATGGATGAGGACATGTAACTGTCTTTTAAAATAAGTTCCAGCGCCCGCGAAGAAGCAGCCGGACTTCCTGCATACAAAACCCTCAGCATATATCAGTTTCCATCTTTCTTTGCTTTTTTTGCAGCAATCTTGGCAGCAATGCTCGCCTGTTTTCTGGCTTTTTCCGCCGCTTTTTTTGCCGCACGTTCTGCACGCCTGTTGAACTGCTCTTCGGTATCCTTCTTAAATCCCTCGTCGCCGCGGTCTATGTACAGAACTCCATCCAAGTGGTCGTTTTCATGCTGAATGACCCTTGCCAAAAGCCCGTCGGCTTCTTCAATCGTAAAGTGCTTTCCATTTTCATTGATTGCGGAAACGGAAACCTTTGAAGGCCTCTTGATGTTTTCGTAAACGCCCGGAATCGAAAGGCAGCCTTCCTCATAATCGACAAGGTCGTTTGAAGTTTTCGTAATCGTCGGATTTATGAATACGCGCCTGACATCATCATCTGCCATTACGACGAAAAACCTTTTTGCAATTCCAACCTGTGGAGCTGCAAGTCCGACTCCGTTTGCAGAAATCATCGTTTCAAACATGTCGTTCAGGATGCTGCGGAATTCGTCGTTTATCTCTTCGGGCTGTACCGGTTCACATTGCTTCCTCAGGACTTCTTCACCAAGTTTATATATCTTCATTTTTCCTCCCGTTTATTTTTAAAATCATCAATTCAAGGGACCCCCTAAAGCCTGATGTTTTCAGAGGTTCCCTCAAGTAAAAATCAGTCGTCAGAACCAAGTCTGAGTCTTGCGGCTCTGGCATGTGCGGCCAAACCTTCTGCATCTCCCAGATATCCGGCTGCAAGAGCTGATTTCCTTGCCCCATCCTTTTTATTATCGGTACGAAGGGTCGTAACTGTTTTCAAAAAAACGCGAACTGAAAGTCCGCCGGTAAACCTTGCGCTTCCCGATGTCGGAAGTGTGTGGTTCAATCCTGCAGCATAATCGCCAAAGACCTCTGCCGCTCCATGACCGATGAAAAGCGAACCGTAGTTGTGGACCAGATTCTGCAGTCTGTCACGGTCAGGTCCATCTTCCATTGCAAGCTCCAGGTGTTCGGGGGCTTTTCTGTTGGCAATATCAGCAGCCTGATCGATATCATCTACTATTATAATGCGTCCGTAACTGTTGATGCTCTGCTCGGCAACGGCTTTTGTAGGGAGAGTCTCAAGCTGACGTTCGATTTCTCCGGCGACTTTTTTTGCCAGATTCTCATCGGTACATGCAAGTACGGGCTGTGCGACCACATCATGTTCTGCCTGGGCCAAAAGATCGGCGGCTACCCACTCTGGATTTGCTGAAGAATCGGCGATTATGAAAACTTCGGTAGGTCCTGCAATCATATCGATTCCGACGTTTCCGTAAACGAGTTTCTTTGCCTCAGCGACGAATTTGTTTCCCGGTCCGACAATCACATCAACCTTGGGGATGGATTCCGTACCGAATGCAAGCGCACCGATTGCCTGACTTCCACCGCACGCAAAAGCCCTTGTAACTCCACAGATGTATGCCGCAGCCATTATGTTTTCATCGGCATAGGCTTTTCCACCGAGGAAGGGTTTCGTAGGAACTCCTGTCCCGTTTTTTTCTGCGGCAGCCCTATCGTCGGGATGAACCCTTGGCGGCGTACAAAGGACGATTTCCTTCACTCCAGCTGCAAGTGCCGGAACGACGGTCATGACGACAGTGCTCACCAACGGAAATCTACCTGCGGGAACATAAACTCCGGCCCTATCGACCGGGATGTTTTTCTGCCCCGTAAAGACACCGCTTTCCAACTCTACTTCAAAATCATCAAAGGATTCCCTCTGTTTTTTTGCAAATTTCAGGGCAAGGTCCTTTGAATAAGTGAGCGATTCATACAGTTTCGGATTTTCCGTCCGCATTTTTTCAGCGGCAGCCTTGAGTGTTTCCATCGGGATTTCAAAGGAAGTCGGATCGGAAACGTCAAACTGACCGGTATAATGATGGAGGGCTTTATCACCGTTTGCCTTAACATCGTTCAGGACATCGCGTACGGTATCGATTCCAGGACCAAAATCACGGCCTGAAAAAAATTCTTTCTCTACATCGCAAGCTTTTTGAATCTTAATCATTTTTACCTCCAACATAAGACTGCGGAATTTTCAGGAAACGGTCAAATCGATGCCGGGAACCTGAAAATTTAGTCCCATAAGTATACACGGTATGGGGTTAAGATTCAAGAAAGCCCAATCATGCCACAGGGACTCAGCATGAAAGCCAATATATCTATGCGGAACGGATTCTGGGGAACAAAAATGTCGAGTCAAATACACTCAGTTTACAACATGCTCCCAGCGTGTGTCCGTCCCGAAAAAAGGCTTCCGCGTTTCACTTGTGCAGATTTTTTTCGTTCCGGCCACAACGCTTCCGCCTGTTGAACCAAAGTTGTAGGACTCGACATGTTCAGCAAAAGATGACGTTCCGCACATCCGTTTAAAATTATGCTGAGTCCCTGAAATCTTTTGTTTGGAAGGGAACCGATTTGCATGAACAAACAATACTTTTCCATAAGAATCAT
>CACYBG010000262.1 GCA_902772605.1 uncultured Spirochaetaceae bacterium | reverse complement strand
GTAGCGGAGAGTTTTCCTGTTATTATGGAACAAGTAATAGTCTTTTGCTGAGTAAGGGACGAAACAGTCTTGATGTATCATTAGAAAATTCTAATGACTATTCCCCAGAGGAAATGGATTTTTCTGTTTCAGTTGGCGGCAAGCAGCTGAGCGCCTGCTTCTATAAAGGATATGATGGAACCTATCTCATTACGGACTCCTGTTATAACGTAATATCTTTTGGAATCACCGGTTTAGAGTACACGGTCGAAGAAATCGGCCGGAATTATATAAAGGAGCTCTTGTATGCCTCCGACTACTCCGTAAAAACGGAAGCGAGCGGTGGATCTTGTATTCAAGTCAAAAGGTATGGAAGCATCATGAATCCAAGGGAATTTTATTCAACGGAAAACGAGGATGGAATGTCTGTGCTGAAATTTAAGAGTGCCAACGGCCTGTCGTTCAATGTCCCGTTAAGCCATTAAAGTTTGACTTGTCTTATGTATAGGTAACACCTGCATATTTTACTGGAAAATATCGGGATTTGGGCTTATAATGGGCTCTGTCGATTGCTCCGCTGTCAACCGGGGCTGAAAATATGGAACCTTCAAACCGTTCGTCTGTGGTTTGTTCGGTTCCAGGTAAATTTCGGGTCGCAATGACCCTTGGAGATTTCAATGAAAAAATTATCTGTTCTTGCTGCTTTCGTAATTTTTGCAATCGTCGGACTTTCCTCCTGCCTTTCATCAAGCTTTACATCTTCCGGAACATCTTCTTCATCTTCATCAAGGGTTTCCGTCAACCTGTACGTAAACGCACCGACGGACGATCTTTACGCCTCTGCCACAGTTTTGGCTTACAGGGCTGCAAACAGCTCCTATTCGGGAACCGTTTCGATTTCGTATTCCGGTACTCCAAGCGCATCTGCCATAACGTCCGTAGCTTCATACTATGGATATTGCGAGGGAATCAAGACTGCAATTGCAAAGGGACACGGAATTCCATGCTCACTGACATTCAATACACAGGCCGATGGAAAGGGAACGGCCCTGGATTTTTCATCCAATCAAACAATCATCAAGTCGCTTTTGATGATGGCCGTGTACAACTATACAAGCGTTTATGCAATCTATAAATTCTAGGCGCAAGATTAACGCTGAGTAGTCCATTTTCGGATTAGTCAGCGTTTCCCTTAGGATTTCTAAAAGCTTATTTTACTGAAATCGAACCTGCTGCAAAAAGTTCTGCCAATTTTCATCCTCATTAATCATCACACCCTTTTATTAAGATTGATTTAAGATAACTTTAACTTAAAGCATTCTAAGATGGACAAATGAAAGAAAAGGGGATATTATAGAGGGAACATCTAAAAACTTCTTTTTTTTAGAGATGCCCAGATTAATATATTGGAAATGATATTAAAAATGGGAAAATCCCTTTGAGTATGGGAGGTGCACTTTATGAACTTTCAGACTTTTTTTCAAAATTCTTACCTGTATCTCCTATGGTTTTCTGTAGGCATACAGTTGGTTGCGATTGTTGCATTCAATTCGACCCGCGCCACTGAAGCAAAAAAATACGTAATTTCTGCATTGAACGGAACATTGATTTATTCCATCGCTACGCTTATTCATTTTCTGGGATCTACCGAGCAGGCTCTTTCAATAGGCGTGAAGGTTCAGCATGCGGTGGCCCTCATGTTGTCTGTTACTCTCTTCGTTACCTTCTGCTACGTCTACAACGAATCGATAAGCAAGGGAACGTCCATTTTCCTTGGAATCGTGCTTGTCATCATGTTCCTGCCCGTTTTCGGTGCAACAAAAGACGGAAAGGGACCGTTCGCCTGGTTCTTCCAGAAATTTGAAGTCGTTAATGTCGATGGACTTTCTTTCGTGGATATCGGTTTCAGTCCGTACAGAATCTTTTATCTGGGCCTCATAGGACTGTTCCTCTTCCACCAATTGGTCATTTTCATCAAGTCGTTCGTCATTGCGCACCGATACAGATACCGCATTCAGCATCATTTTTTCTATGTCGCCTATATTCCTCAGGTTTTAATCATGCTCGACCTGATTTTCGACATGTACAGACAAAGGATTCCTCTGGTTCCGATTGCCTGTATCATTGGAACCGGTGCAACCATCTTTTTCATCGGAAAGAAAAAGGTTTCGAACCTTTACGACATATCCCGCTCGGAAGTCATAAATTCGCTTGGCAATCCGCTGTTCATAATCGACAACAGGTTTTTTGTCCGCTATGCAAATAAGGCCGCCAAGGTTCTTTTTCCGGAGTATAAAAGCCTCAAGGAAGATTCCTATAAACGCCTGAAGGCCTGTATCGAACTTCAGAACCTGATTACCCCGCCGATTCACGAAACGCTTACGATTGACGACGGAATCCTGAAGCTTGGAAAACTCCGCTTTGAGTTTGACGTTCACCGCATGGGATCCGAACGGAGCCTTCAGGGATATGTCATTACGCTTTATGACGTTACCGACCAGATTGCCCAGACCGATTTTCTGGAGCAGCAGAACATTGCCCTTTCATCAACGCTCAGGGCCATGCGGAACAGGGCCATGGGTATGCGCGACAAGTTGGTTTCCGGAGCCCTTCAGTTCGTACAGGAAAAGCACAGTCCGACAGCCGACCACATGAGGCGCACAAGTAACTATACATTTGTAATCGCCAGGGAACTCAGACGCTTGGGATATTATACGGACATCCTGACCGACTCCTACATGGAAACCCTTGGTCAGATTGCTCCAATCCACGATATCGGTAAAATCATGGTGCCGACTGAAATTCTCAGCAAAAGCAACCGCACCGAGGAAGAGCAGAAGGTTCTTAAGTCCCATACGGTCATGGGAATGCAGATTGTAGACCGAATGATTGTCAATAATCCTGATGACCTGTTCTATAGATTGGCTCATGAAGTTACGCTTTACCATCACGAGTGGTGGAACGGAAACGGATCGCCGAACGGTCTTGTGGAAAATGAAATACCGCTTTCCGCCAGGATTATAGCCGTCGCCGATGTTTTCGACTCCCTTTCAGCCCGACATGCGGCAAGGGGTGTCTATCAGTTTGAAAAAGCCTGTGAAATCGTTGAAGACTGCAGCGGCAAAAGATTCGACCCGTGTGTTGTCGATGCGTTCAAGAGTGCAAGGCAGAAGCTTAAGGAGCTTTACGACCAGATGTCCCTGAACGTTGGGAACGACGGACCGGATTTATAAAGGGAACCCCTGAAAATCATTGAAAATTTGTTTTTGGGGATGTCCAAAATAACGGCGCGAAAAAAAATTGGAGAATCAAAAATGAAGTTAAAATGTTTTCTGTGCAATGCCGCCCTTTTCATATTCGGATTGGGAGTCTTAGGTTTTTCGCAGTGGATGTTTTTGAAGTTGAACGTCGATTTCGTGCCCCGCGGACTCTTTCTGTGGGTGAGCCTTTATGTGATGTACCTTGCATTTGCCGTTCCAGCAGGATTCGTCCAGCTTAAAAACGTGGATTCGGGACGCAAGCCAAGGTCGCTTTTTTCCCATGCAAAAATATTCGTACTGATTTTCGAAGTCCTCTGCCTGATTTTGATGCTGACTGTTTATTTCAAGCTGATTCCGGTCCTTGTCGGCTGGATTGTCCTTGGCGTGTTGATTTTGGGACTTTTGACGGCATTTTTCATCGCATTCAGAAAAAATCAGCGTGCACTCAAAGCCCAGTCTTCCGAAACCCCGGCCCTGGGATTGATTACTCAGATACGCACGTCCCTGGACACCCTTGTTTTAAAGACCAACGCCCTTCCGGAAAAGAATTTCACTGAAAAAAAGAAGATTGAAGCTCTGGATGAAAGCGTGAACAACATGACCTCCGTCTGCACGATTGATGCGGCAAAACTCGAGCAGGAAATACTGATGAACGTAACCCAAATCAGCAGTCTGTGCGATTCAGTCATAGCCGGCAGCGATGATGCAGCGTTCAAAAAGGTCCTCTCCGTCCTGGAAAACCAGATTCGCGAAAGAAACCTCAAGGAAAACCGTTGATTTGTGCCGCCGCCCTGTCGTTTTTAAGGGGAAATGTGTTGGTCATTCATGCAAATCGGTTCCCCTCCAAGCAAAAGTTCTCAGGGGTTCAGCATAATTTTAAACAGATGTGCGGAACGACACCTTTTGTAGATGTGTCGAGTCTGATAACCTTGGTTCAACAGGCGGAAGCGGGTGGCCGGAACGAAAAAAATCTGCACGAACGAAGTGAGAAAAGCCTTTTTTCGGGACGTACACACGCTGGGAGCCTGTTATAAACTATGTTTATTTGACTCGACATTTTTGCTAACCAGATTCCGTTCCGCATAAATACTTTTATTTTCATGCTGAACCCCTGAGAAAAATGGTAGTCTAGCGTGAAAAAAAGTGGTATACTGTGAAACATGGGTAAGGTATTTGTATTTGTCAATCAGAAAGGAGGAGTAGGAAAAACTACTTCTGCCATCAATATTGGCGCCTATATTGCAGAGGCGGGAAAAAAGGTTCTTTTGGTTGATTTTGACAGCCAGGGAAACATGTCCAGCGGAGTCGGAGTAAGCAAGGATAAGCCCACCGTTTACGAACTTTTGGCCGGTTCTGCATCACACGAGGAAGCCGTGAAACATTCCTGCGTTGAAAATCTGGATGCCATAACCGCTTCAATCGACCTTTCCGGAGCCGCAATCGAGCTTGTCGATCAGGAAAACAGGGAATTCTTCCTTAAAAAAGCCCTGGAACCCCTCCGTGAAAAATATGACTTCATACTGATAGACTGTCCGCCGTCGCTGGGAATCCTTACCCTGAATGGCCTTGCAGCGGCTGATGCAGTACTTGTCCCCATGCAGTGTGAATACTTTGCCCTTGAAGGAATCTCCCTCCTCCTTCAGACCGTTAAAAAAGTTCAGCAGACAATCAATCCAAGCCTTGTAATCGGTGGAATTTTCTTTACGATGTATGACAGCCGCACCCGTTTGGCTCAGGATGTAGTAATGCAGGTAAAAAGCTACTTCAAGGATTTGGTTTTCAATACAATCATTCCGCGCAACATAAAGCTGTCCGAAGCACCTTCCCATGGAGAGCCGATATGCAAATATGACCCCGTATGCATTGGAGCGAAAAGCTATGAAAAACTATCTGAAGAGGTTCTGAACCGTGGCTAAGCAGACATCAAGACTGGGAAAGGGACTCAACGCTTTGATGCAGGAAGCGGAAGTCTCTGAGCCCGCAGTAAAAAAAACGAATGTAAAAACAAAGCTTCCAAAGGGAATTGATGCCGATGAAAACGGAACATTGTGGGTTAATCCGAACCTGCTGAAACCGAATCCATGGCAGCCGCGAACCTTTTTTGATGAAGAAAAGCTTGCCGAACTGACAGAATCCGTGCGTCAGGAAGGAGTCCTTTCACCGATTATAATTGAAGATGCGGAGGACGGAACCTTCTATATAATTGCCGGAGAACGAAGAACCAGGGCTGCAAGGGCCGCCGGATTGGAAAAGGTACCGGTACAGCTCAGAAAGTATTCAGACAGCCGAAAGCTTGAAGTTGCATTGATTGAAAACATCCAGCGAACTGATTTGAACCCGGTTGAAGAAGCCCAGGCCTACGTTCAGCTGATGGAACTGGAAAACATAACTCAGGAACAGGTTGCCCAGCGAGTCGGAAAAAACCGCTCTACCGTTGCAAATTCCATGCGCCTTTTGAAACTTCCGAAAGACATGCTTGATTCCCTTGCGTCCGGAAAAATCACTCCGGGACATGCACGTGCACTTTTGAGCGTCGTAAATCAATCCGACCAGAGGGTGCTTTTCGAGCGCATGGTCAATCAGGATATTTCGGTCCGTGAAAGCGAGAGGATGGCCCAGACATTCAACGGTGGAGGCCGGGCTGCAAAATCATCTGCGGATAAAAAGACCGTTGACGGCCGAGACCCGAATTATATCGACATCGAGCAGAAATTCCGCGATGCACTGGGAACGAAAGTCGTCATGAAAGGCGATTTTGAAAAAGGCACGATTACCGTGAATTATTTTACAAAGGATGATTTGGACAGAATCTATAACGTCATAGTCAAAGAGAACTGATTGCCATGGATTTTTCCGGAATGCCGTTACTATTGATTTTTTCATCCGTAAGCGTGATTTCCCTGGAGATGGAAAATTTTTCGCTTCAGGAAATGCTTTTCGGCCAATGTTCATCGCGCAGCCAGAAAATTTCCGTCGCAATCGGTAAGATTGTTTCCATTTCACTCATTTCTGCATGTTCTGCCCTTTTTGCAACCTACATCCTGAGGTTCCCCGGAAAACTTGTCGGACTTTTGGGCTTGATTCCAATCGGCTTCGGTGTGAGGATTTTTTTACAAAAAAGAAACGCAGCAAAATTAAGCGGTCAAAATCAGCCTGAAAAAAGATTCGGCGTAAAATACATGTGGATTCTGGGACTCTTTATT
>CACYBG010000261.1 GCA_902772605.1 uncultured Spirochaetaceae bacterium | reverse complement strand
CTGATCGACGTGGGTTGCATGTTCGTAACGCTCAAAAAGAGTCCTTGCCTCATCGTTCTGACCTGCTTCAAGGAGCGTAATCAGTGCAAAACGCATTATTTCCGTAGGATAGACGCTCGGTCCAATCTCATTTTTTTCCAGGAGAGGCCAGACTTTCGAAGCCTTCTTTGAATTTTCCATCCCCTTTTCGGAATTGATTATAAGCTGCTGTTCCAAAACCATGAGTTCGGGAGTCGCTTCCTTTTCTTCCGCCGCACGAATCAGGCCCAATGCATCTTCAACGGTCACGTCCGGAATTTCCTTTTCCCTGTCCATAACCCTTGTACTCAATCCGGCCGCACGGATATGGGCGGTCATCATGTCGTCTGCAGGTCTGTCCTGTCTTCTGAGGGCAAATTCACCGAACGAAGCAAGTCCCGGCATGTATTCGGGGAAAAGCCCAACTACGGTTTCAAGCCTCTTGTATTCAAGCACCGGATCTTCTTCTCCGCGTGCATAGTTTGCACTGTTGACATAAGCCTGGGGAATGTAGCGTGAAGCAGCCTCGTAATTGTTTGCGTCGGAAGGATTCATGGCCAGAAGCTGAGACCTGATTTTTTCAGCCTCTTCATCCATTGAAAGTATATAGTAGACATCCGCCAAAAGAGCCCTGTACTGCATTACGACAGAATCCGGGAAAGGGTCATCCTGATGAGGAACCATCGCTTCAAGTGCCCTCGTGTAAAGTCCGGAATCAAAAAGCACAAGTCCCCAGAAAAGTCCGTCGTCCATGTTTTCGGTGCGTCCAGAGTAAAGTGCGGCTCCATCCTGATAGAGTCCGGCTTTCATGCACACGGATGCGGCATTCCAGTTCCACCTGTATTTTCCGGTACCCAGATATGCATCATGATAGATTTTTGAAAAGCGGGAGTCGTAGAACACTTCATTTTTTCTGGAGGAATCCTTTTTCCATTCCTTATCGGCTTTTGTGACCTTCGCCCCGAAAAGCTCGTTGGCAGATTTTCCCGTATTGATTGCATTTTTGATGAAGGATTCTGCATAAATCGATGCAAATTTAGTCCCGCTCAGATTTTTGGTCACCTTGATGGATTCGGAAATCCTGTCGCGTTCAAGCAGGAAATCACCATAGACAGCCTGAAGTTCAACCGATGCGGAATCTTTCTTGATGGCGTTTTTAATCGTCTTTTCCGCCTTTCGATCGTCCCCCAGCCTGATGTACCTCTTGTATACGCCAAGTCGCTCGTAACTTGTAGCCGCCTGTTTTTCAGCCTGGTCCAAAGCTGCAAACGCATTTTTAGCATCTCCGGCACTCATGTACCTGTCGGCTGCGTCCAAAAGGGAAGCTACCGAACCGCCTTCGTAATGGTTGGAACAGGCAAACAGACATGACAAAACCACCGGCACCAAAATCAGTGTCAGTGGCTTCATACAGCGTGAAATTATTGGAAGGTTTTTACTTTTGCTCTTCAACTTCAAGATCTTTCCGTATGTTATCCAAAACTGCATTTATAAATTTAAATGAATCGTCGGCACCGTATTCCTTTGCAATACCGATGGCTTCATCTATCACAATGGTCGGGGCGATGTCTTCGCGCTGATACATCAGTGAAAATACGCCGACCCTCAAAATTGCAATGGAAACCTTATTGACCCGGTTAAAATCCCACCTTTCGGACAGATGGCACTTAATTGCGGAATCTATTTCCTTTATATGGTTGATTGTTCCGGCAATCAATATGCGGGCGAAATCAAACTTTTCAGTGCTTCTTTCGTCTTCATTGACACCGGACTCATCAGCCTTACCGAATTCCAATTGGGGCTGATCGACCCAATCCAAAGTCAAAAGGCTATCCAGGTCTGCACCGCCGATTTCATAGGAGTACAGGGCCTGGACCGCCAGAATACGCGCTTTTCTACGTGACACTTTCTGATCCTACCACTTCAGGAGAGCGTTCAGGGCATCTCCGGTCTTTTTGCGCTCAACATTTGCAGGAGTATCGAGACTCTTTGCAATATCCTGGGCTGCCTGTGCGAAATACTGATGCTGCTTCTGTGAAGTCACAATGCTCTTGATGTACTCGTAAACCGTTACGTTTGAGCCTGGCATTACGACATCTGAGATTCCAAGCATCTTGGCTGCATATTTTTCCTGAACCACATAGAACTGATACTCGGTTGAAGTTTCGGTAACGTCACTTACAAAGCCCTTGGACTTTCCGAACAGTTCTTCAAGAGTTGCCTCGGTGCATCCAAGAAGCTGAGCCTGAGTTGCGGTCTTTTCAACCAGGGTCGTTTCAGCCACATATTTCTTTCCATTGTCAGCGGAAGACTTGATTGCGTTTTCCTTTGACTTATCCTTTACATACTGATTGCGAAGGTCCTTTATGGTTGCAAGTGCGGAAGATGCATTGTTGCCCTTCTGAACGATGACCACGAACAGCTTCAGCATGTCGTTCCAGACGAACTGAGAGCGGTTCATGTCGAACTGCGAGCGAATCTCTTCATCGGTTGCAGCAACCTTGCTGATTTCAGACTGCTTCATCATGTAGACGTACTGCTGTGCAACAAGCTGACTCTTAAGGTATTCCTTGTATTCCTTGAGTCCCATTCCGGAAGATTCCAGGATGTATTCGTTCAAGGTCTTTCCGGTCTGCTTCTTGATGAGCTCTGAAAGCTGGGCCTCAGTAACCTGCTGTCCAATCTGCTGGGCGAAGGTTCCCAGGAAAGTCTGGTCAACCTGACTGTCGGTAACAGTTATGTTCTGTTTTGCAGCCGCCTGTGCAACGAGCTTTTCCTGAATCAGGCTGTCAAGAAGCTGTTTCTTCTGTTCCACGGTAAGGGTCTGCTTGGTACCGTATGCCGCCTGAAGCTGCTTTTCAAGGAAACCTGCCCTCGTTTTAAGCTGCTTAAGAGTTATGGTTTCCGTCTTGTTCAATTTGACCACCGCCAATGGAGTCATGTCGCCACTTTGAGCGAAAACTGATGCTGCCAATGCCAGCGAAAATGCGATTCCGAGTGCAAAGCGTTTCATATTCATTCCTCTTATCTCAAAAAAAATTATTGCGGAAGCGGATGTTAAAACCGTTCTCCATTCGAGTTGCCTTACGCATCCCGTTCTAAAAGGTATAACAAACCCATACTGCATTCGTTACACCGCGAATTTGGGGAAAGCTCCGTCAAGCCCGATAAGACCGGACGGAACCCGCCACAAAGCTTTATGACTGACTGTTTTCCAAAGGAAGTCCACCGGAAATAACCGCCCTGATTCTACGGACCCCGGCTGATGATGACTGTTCCTTTACAATCTTAAACTCTCCGATTTGTGCAGTGTGCT
The DNA here is from genome assembly GCA_902772605.1 of uncultured Spirochaetaceae bacterium. GTDB lineage: Bacteria > Spirochaetota > Spirochaetia > Treponematales > Treponemataceae > Treponema_D. Next base: position 2,029 of record CACYBG010000261.1, on the reverse strand, counting down.
GAACGTGAGGTCCTCCGCAAACTTCCTTGCTGAACCACTTGTCTTTTGTACCGATGGTATAGACTTTCACCTGCTGCTCGTATTTTTCGCCGAACAGAGCCCTTGCACCCTGCTTCTTCGCCTCTTCCAAATCCATGATTTCCATTGAAACAGGCAAATCTTCCTTAATCTTCTGATTGACTATATCTTCGGCTTTCTGAATCTCTTCCTTAGTCATTGCGCGGTTGAAACTGAAGTCGAAGCGCATTCTTTCGGCAGTAATGTTAGAACCCTTCTGAGCAACTTCAGGACCAAGGATTTCGACCAGAGCCTGCTGCAAAAGATGGGTTGCCGTATGATATTTCGTGGTGACTTCGCTGTGATCGACCAGTCCGCCCTTGAATGTTCCGGCAGAAAGATTGCGGCTCTCTTCCTGATGCTTCTTTTCCTCGACCTTGAATCCTTCAACATCGACGGTCATGTCGTTTTCCACGGCCAGATCCTGAGTCAACTCAATCGGGAATCCGAAAGTGTCGTAAAGGCGGAATGCCACGCGACCAGGAATGATCTTCTTCGGATTTTTCAGGAGGTTCGGAAGGAGCTTTGCAAATTCAGCCTCACCGGATTTAAGGGTCTTGAGGAATTTGTTCTCTTCCTGCGTAATCTGTTCCTTGATGAACGAAAGGTGCTCCGGAAGCTCCGGATATGCATCCTTATAAAGGCCCACGACGATTTCCGCAGTCTTTGCAAGGAAGGCTCCCTCGATTCCGAGCTTAAGTCCCTCACGTACTGCACGGCGGATTATGCGGCGAAGGATGTATCCTGCACCCGTTCTGGCCGGAGTGACTCCCTGAGGATCTCCCAGAATGAAAGTTGCAGTGCGGCAGTGATCGGCGATTATGCGGATTGACGTATCGGTCTTTTCGTTTTCACCGTATTTTTTTCCAGAAAGCTCTTCGATGTTGCGGATGATGGGCTGGAAAACATCGATTTCATAGACTGACTTCATGCCGTTGAGGACTGAAACGGTCCTTTCGACACCCATTCCGGTATCGACGCACTTTCTTGCCATCTCGTTGTATTTTCCGTCGGCATCCTTGTTGTAACCCATGAAAACGTTGTTCCAGATTTCAAGGTACTTTCCGCAGTGACATCCTGGACGGCAATCCGGGCCGCACTTAGGCTGTCCGTTGTCATAGAAGATTTCCGTATCGGGGCCACATGGTCCGGTCTGTCCGGCAGGTCCCCACCAGTTGTCTTCACGCGGAAGGAAGAAAATCCTTTCCTTTGGAATTCCCATCTCCTGCCATCTCTGTGCAGACTCTTCATCGCGCGGGATTTCCGTACCGTTTGCATTTTCACCTTCAAAAACGGTTACATTCAGCCTTTCGCTCGGAATTCCAAGGTATTTCGGACTTGTAAGGAATTCATAGCTGTAGGCGATGGAATCATGCTTGAAATATGAACCCAAAGACCAGTTTCCCAGCATTTCAAAGAACGTAAGGTGACTGGCATCTCCTACAGAATCGATGTCTCCGGTACGCACACATTTCTGAAAATCGGTAAGACGGTCTCCGGACGGATGCGGCTCTCCCAAAAGATAGGGAACCAAAGGCTGCATACCCGCAGTGGTAAAAAGAACTGTAGGATCATTGTTAGGAATGAGGGACTTTCCGCTTATTTCAACGTGTCCCTTTGACTTGAAAAATTCAATATACTTAGAACGCAACTCGTTAACGGTCATAATATTATATAGTAGATTATAGATGAGATTTTTTCAAGTAGTCCAACGGCCTTCGCAGGTATATGCGTCCCAATACCGCGCACCTATGGCAAATCGGTTCTCCTCCAAACAAAAAACTCCAGGGACTCAGCATCATTTCAAACGGATGTGCGGAACGGCATTCTTTGTTGAACATGTCGAGTTACACAACCTTGGTCCAACAGGCGGAAGCGGGTGGCTGGAACGAAAAAAATCTGCACAAACGTAGTGCGGGCATTCGTAGCGTAGCTTCGAACGAGCCTTTTTTCGGGACGGACACACGCTGGG
>CACYBG010000260.1 GCA_902772605.1 uncultured Spirochaetaceae bacterium | reverse complement strand
ATCAACTATTACGATTGTCGTTCCTTGCCTACTTATGGTTATTCCTGACTGACTCATGTATTTTATGCCGTATGTATGTCCAGAAAGTGGATCTGCCGGCAGATTTTCACCAGACGGATTTTCACCAGACGGATTTTCACCGGATGGATTTTCACCGGATGGATTCTCACCGGATGGATTCTCACCTGACGGATTTTCACCTGACGGATTTTCACCTGACGGATTTTCATTTTCCGGATTTCCGCCTGGTTGAGCAATATTGTCGCAACTTACGACCAATCCCAATGCAATGAACGAGCAAAGTCCAATCATGGCAGCCTTTACTTTTTTTAACATGATAAACCTCCAAACGATTTGTTTTCTTAATCATACTTTCAATAAGATGTTCTGTAAATGAAAATTCAGGGATTGCTCAAAAAAAATGAAATTTTTATGGATTGCCATCGGGAACTTTGTTTAGAGATGCCCTTTAATCATTGGTTTTGCGTTAGGGATTGGAGCCATGACCGAAGGGCAGACCCGCATTGCGGGGCCGGAGCGATAGCGTAGTGGCGGAAAGCCCGACCCGAATGTAGTGAGGGAACGCCCTTGGTGGTACTGTTATTGGACTGATTTTATTTTACGGTCTCTTTTATGGAAGAAACCAATCCAGCCATGTTCTGGAAATCTGCCGGGATAATCAGCTTTGTTGCCTGTCCGTCTGCGGCTTTTTCCAATGTCTCAAGGCTGCGGAGTTTCAAGACGTTTGCATCAACACCGACATCCTTAATCATTTTAAGACCGGCAGCTGTTGCGTCCTGAACGGTTTTTATAGCCTGTGCTTCACCTTCTGCGCGTTTGATGGCGGCTTCCTTTTCTGCTTCGGCTTTAAGAATCATGGACTCTTTTTCAGCTTCTGCCTCAAGAATAGCGGACTGTTTTTTTCCTTCTGCGACAAGGATTTCGGACTGTTTTTGTCCTTCTGCAATCAGGATTTTTTCACGGCGCTCACGTTCTGCACGCATCTGTTTTTCCATTGCTTCACGGATTGCTTCAGGCGGCATTATGTTTTTGACTTCTACACGGTTGACTTTGATTCCCCAAGGGTCGGTCGCTTCGTCAAGGATTGCGCGCATTTTCGTGTTGATTACGTCGCGGCTTGTCAATGTTGAGTCAAGTTCCAGTTCACCGATTATGTTTCGGAGTGTGGTTGCACTCAGGTTTTCGATTGCTGTCATCGGGTTTTCAACGCCGTAAGTGTAGAGTTTCGGGTCTGTAATCTGCATGTAGACGACGGTATCGATTTTCATGGTAACGTTGTCTTTTGTGATTACGGGCTGGGGCGGAAAATCAAGGACTTTTTCCTTAAGCGAGACCCTGTTTGCAATTCTGTCGATGAACGGGACCTTTACGTGAAGACCTGTCTGCCATGTTGAAACGTAAGTTCCAAGCCGTTCGATTATCATGGCGTGGGACTGAGGAACAATCCTGATGTTCGAGATGATGATAATCATTACGATGACTACGGCCACTGCAATGACTCCGATAAGCCACATATCCATATATGCCTCCTATTTTTTGAATGGGACAATGAAAGCCGTTGCCCCTTTTATTTCTTTGACCGTACAGATGTCGCCTGCGTTGAACGTTTGGTTTTCTTCCGTAGCGGCAGTCCATTCCAGTCCGTTGATTTTGATTGTACCCTTTTGCATTTCCGATACTGCTTGGGTTACGACGGCTTTTTCACCGATGATTGCGTCCGAATTCATACGTATTTTTTTTGAGGACAGTTTCTTCTTTAGGATTGGACGTGTAAAAATCAAAAGCAGCATGGAGATTACTGCGAAAAGTACAATCTGCAGCCAGAGCGGACATTTTATGATTGCGGCGAAAATCATCAGGAAAGAACCTGCTGCAAACCATATCGTTGTAAGACCGCTGGTCAGACATTCAATGACAATCAATATAACCGTTAAACCCAACCAAATCCATGGCATCATCGATAAATTGAACATGTTTTAAATTATAAGGTATTTTTATGATTTGTAAAGGGAAGCTCTGAAATCCATTACGGTTGATTTGGGATTTTATGAAAATCTGGAAACGTTCCATTTGACAAAGAGCATGATGTTAAATATTCTGCTTGCTATGAAATTCGTAAAGCAGTTCTGTATTATCATTTTGATTTCCGTGATTGGGGAAGTCTTGAATTCGTTGATTCCATTGCCGATTCCTGCGGGCATTTATGGAATGGTCATTCTTTTCGTCTGTCTGAAAACCGGATTGATAAAACTGTCGGCGGTAAAGGAGACCGGACATTTTTTCATTGAGATAATGCCCGTGTTTTTTGTCGCTCCGGGAGTTGAGATTTTGGGTACGATTCCGACGCTTCAGAAATATTGGTGGCAGTTTCTGTTGATAACGACGGTTTCTTTTTTGCTTGTATTTTTCGTATCGGGACATGCGACCCAGGCTTTGGTCAAATTATTTGGTCGAAAGTCAAAGAAAGCGGAGGAAAAGAAATGAAGGAATTTTTTACGACTTCGGTTTTTTTCTGCGTGTTCATAACGGTCGGTTCGTATCTGCTCGGATGTTTTTTGAAAAAGAAGTTTCATTTTAAAATCCTGAACGGGATGATTATATCGATTGCAATCATGATTCCTGCCGTGATTTTTCTTCCGATGGAGCTTAAGGATTATCAGGCGAATACGAAGGTTTTGAATTTCTTTTTGACTCCGGCGACAATATGTCTTGCGATTCCGCTTTACGAGCAGTTTGAAAAGTTGAAGTCGAACTGGAAGGCGATTTTGGGCGGAATACTTGCGGGCGTGCTTGCGAATTTGGTTTCCGTGCTTGGATTCTGTCTGCTTTTGAAAATCGGGCATACCGAATATGTTTCGCTGCTTCCGAAGTGCGTAACCACTGCAATCGGCTTGAGCTTGAGTTCTGAGCTTGGTGGTGTGCCTGCAATAACCATGGCTGCAATCGTGATTACCGGCAATCTGGGAAACATTTTTGCCGAGCATCTTTGTCATCTGTTCCGCATCAAAAATGACGTGGCGAGGGGAGTTGCAATCGGAACGTCTTCGCATGTGCTTGGAACGTCAAAGGCGATGGAGATTGGCGAAGTCGAAGGTGCGATGAGCAGTCTTTCGATTGCGGTTGCCGGACTTTTGACGGTCATTGCATCAACCGTTTTCGTAAAATTCATCTAGGATTTGCCTGGAAAAGAGTCGTTCTGAACGGATTTTGGAATCTGTAAAATCGATAATGTGTGGGGCTGTCGAAAGTTTGCGTCTTGACGTTTTCTGCGTGATGATTTTTTCGACAGCCTTTTTTTTCATTTGATTACGGCAATGACGTTTTCTTCGTTTCCCGTGAACGGAGATTTGTCGTAGCTTGAATAGAATTTAACGTCGGTGTATCCGGCTTCTTTTGCATAACGGTCGATTTCTTCCGCTGTCAAAGGATAGATTTTTTCATTCTTGTATACGGGCATGAGTTTTCCGTTGCCTGTTTCCACCCATTGATTCAGTACCCATTCTTCATTCGGCTGTCTGCTGATTTGCGAGTGCATCGACGTTCGAATGCTTTCACGGATAGGAAGTTCCGGATTTTTTTCGTTGAACATGTTGTAATTATAGAGGGAAATTACAAGCGTGCCGTTTTCGTTAATCATCTTTCGCGTGTCGAAAAAGAACTTGCGGATTAAAGTCTGGTCATGCATGAATACGATTCTGTTTTCCAGACTTGAGATGATGTTGTAGAACCCCTTGCCCAGAAAGTGCGTCATATCCAATGCCGACATCTGGAAATAGTGGATGGACATGAGCTGGGTCCTGCGGCGTAAATTTGCCGAGTGTATGAGTTCCTGATATTCTTCTATGCCGGTTACATCGGCTCCGTCTTTTGCGAGTTGATGTTCAAAAAGCCCTGTTCCACATCCGACGCGAAGGAATTTCACGGGGATCGGATATTCGGAGGCTAATTCTGAAAAGAAATCTCGCTGTTCTTTTGAAATAGTGTACAATTCATCATAATACTCTGTGACATTTTTAATGGTTTCCATAGTACAGATTATAGGATATTTTAACGATTTTGCAAATTTTTTTATGCGTTAATATGCATTAATTGGTTCAATTTCGAGTTTTTGTCATGAGATTGATGCGACTCGTCATTCAGCCGACTGTAATTTTGGAAACGCCACAGAGCAGTTGATGGGGGAGCGTCAGGGGTGATTCGCCCTCAGACTTTCGATTTCCGCCTTGAACTGGGGAAGATTTTCCGCCTTGTAGTCTTCTGCCAGTCCGAGGTGTTCGTCCGCTTTTTCAAAATCACCCTTGCGTGCGTAACAGATTGCCAAATCAGCCTGAATGATTCCTGAACGAGGATTTATGGCTTCCGCTTCTTCAAACAGGGCGAGCGCTTCATCGATTCTGTCGTGGGTTATGCAGAGTGCTCCAAGACTTGCGTATGCCGGTGCACTGTCCGGGTCCAAATCCAAAGCCTTTCGGAACATTTTTTCGGCGGTCTCATCATCCTGCTTGATTCTGTAAATCATTCCCAGGTTCAGATAGTTTTCCGAATCTTCCGTAATCTCCAGAGCCTTGTTGCGCCACTCGATTGCACTGTCGTAGTCGCCTTTCTGTGAATAGCAGTTTGAAATCATTATGTATACGGTCGGAGTGGACATGGAACATTCGACGGACAGCCCCATCTGGAAAAGCCCGATTGCCTTGTCGAATTCCTTGCGCTGGAATGCTGCTGCCCCTTCCTGGATTGCATAGTCGCCTTTTTTCATGTCGCAGGACGAAAAAAAGAGGGTGGAAATCATCAAAAAAAGGACCGTTGTAATGCTTATGAGTCTTTTGGTTTTCATGGTTTAAATATACGAAATCATTTTGATTTTTTCCATATGGACATCTCTAAAAATTCCTTTTTTTTGGACAGCTGATTAATGCTGCTCGTATTAAGGAAACACTGATTAATGCATAGTGTTAATCAGCGGTTCCTTGGAGATTTCGTCGGATTTTAGAGCTCGAAATCATCGGGTTAAATGAGTGTGACCGTCTTTTCGACCAGTTTTGCACTCAATTCTGCGGCGGACTGCTCGTTGAACGTGTATGTGCTTTCTCCGCTGTCGTCTGCCATGTCGGACATGCATCGGATGATTAGGAACGGTACTGAATTTAAATATGCGGCATGGGCGATTGCGGCACCTTCCATTTCAACGCAGGATGGGGAACAGTCCCTTGCGATTTTTGCCTTGATTTCTGCATTGCTTATGAATTGATCTCCGGTTGCAATCCTTCCGGCAATCAGTTTGTGGCCTTTTGTTTCCGGGAGTGAGTCGAAAGCCTGTTTTGCCGCATCAATCATCTTGCCGTCTGCCGGGAAAGCCGAGGTTTTCATCTGGGGAATTTCGGTGATTTTGTATCCGAAACCGGTTGCATCCATGTCGTGATAGAGTGCATCGGTTGATATGACGAAATCAAGGACCCTGAGACCTTTTGCCATTGCGCCTGCGATTCCGGTGTTGATGATGTGCGTTACACCCATCTGCAGAATCAGCCTTTGCGTACAGAGTGCGGCATTTACCTTTCCGACCCCCGATTTTACGATTACGACGGGAATTTTGTTCAGAAGTCCCTCTACAAAAGTCAATCCGCCTGCTTCTTTTGTCTGTGCAGATTCGAGTTTTGCCTTCAAAAGTCCCACTTCAACGTCCATTGCGCCGATTATTCCGATTTTTATCAACATGTCATGTACTCCTTGCGATTAAATGCGTAATTTTCAATAAATTTCAAAAGAAATCTATAAATTTTCCTAGAATTTGTTGACAATTTTTTTCTAAAGGAATATATTATCACTAGCAGCAAGAATAAACAATTCTTAATAGACGGGCCGTTATTTATCCTCCTTAGAACGGTCCGTCTAATTTTTTTTACCGCGAAATCTACACGAATAATGAAAATTAACGCTTTGAAAATCCTGCAAACAAATACATTTCATAACGGTCTTTTGAAAATCCTTTAACTATGGTAACATTTATTTATGGATTTCGAAAATCAAAAACGGCCCTATTGTCTGCGCGTGGACCAGCTTTTTGTCCGGCATGGGATGCACTGTTTTAGGACAGTCCGCAAGATGCTGAAAAACAAAAACGTCACTCTAAATGGCAAACGCATAGTCGATGCCGGAACTCTGGTCGATACAAGGCATGACATTTTGTGCGTGGACGGGGAGCCTGTAAAAATGGTTCCCGACCTT
>CACYBG010000259.1 GCA_902772605.1 uncultured Spirochaetaceae bacterium | reverse complement strand
TACAACTGCGTTTCATCGTCGATTCTTTATCTTGCACTTGCAAAGGCGGCCGGACTTCAGGTTTTTGCCAACAGGGTGCCTGAACACTGCTTCTGTTCCGTACTGATTGACGGTAATGTAGTTGATGTTGAGACGACAAATCCGATGGGATTCAACAACGGCGAAAAAAAATTGAGCAGGGGAAACGGCTCCGACCGGGAATATGCGGTAATCAACACAAGCAAATACAAGGGACGTTATGTAATTTCCGATGCAATGCTTTCAAGTCTGGTTGCACTCAACATCGGCAGCATGTACATTGAATCGAAGGATTATGCCGAGTCGGCGAAAATTGCAATCGCACGTTATGCATTCATAAAGGATGACGGAATCAGCCAGATGAATGACGGACGCTTTTTTCTGGATTTGGGCATTACGAATTTTGCATCGATTCTTCAGGGACGGAACAGATATTACGATGCGATGCTGTGGGTGGAGTCTGCAATCAAGAGGTGGGGAAGCTCGAAGGAACTTGAGGACTGTCATGCAAATACGGTTTACAATGTAGCCATCCATTATCTGAATGAAAGAAAAGTTGATGAAGCCGATGCACTGATTGAACTGCACAGGAACGATTTGGAAAATAAGGTTTATGAAGAGCTTTTGGATTTCGCCTTCGTTTCCCGTTCGTTTGACGACGTTCAGAAATTGAAGTCTCCAGATGAAAAACTTTCTTATCTGAGAAAACGGAAGCAGAATCCGCGTGCATCGAAAAAAAAGATTCTGTCCAAGCTGAACGAACTGATGGAAGAGTCATGGCTTGATAAAATCAACGTTCTGGCAAACGACGAAAAATTCTATGAAGCTGCGGAACTTTGCAACAAAGCCCTTGAGGATTTGCCCGGTGATTCACTGATACGTAAACAGCGCCAGATATGCCTTAAGAATTTCGATGCAATCGTCCACAATAAATTTGCAGACCTTGTAAACGGCGGAAGATATGCCGATGCGGAAAAGACATTGAACGAAGGACTGAAAAAAAATCCCGAAAGCTCCGTCCTCAAAAAGGATTTGGCCAAGCTGAAGAAAATCATGGGAAACTGATTTTATGCTTCGGCTACGCTCAGCAACCGAATATGATAATGGAGAATTGAAAATTGATAATTGATAATTGATAATTGGGAAATGGTACGGCTTAGAGGTGTGTGAGTGGAGAGTTGAAAGGTGAAAACTGAAAGATTGCTTCGCGGATGCACAAGTTGCGCAAAATGGTTAATTTTTCAATTCTCCATTCTCAATTTTCAATTTGCTAGGGGCATCAGAAAATATTGTGCAATCAGCACTGCAAGGAAGATTATGTTTACTGCAGTGAAATACAGCAGGTATCTTCCCGGACGAGAGCCTTCCGTTTTTGCGTAGAACTTGAATGAAATCAGGCTGGCCATGGATGCAATCAGTGTGCCCAATCCTCCGATGTCCACTCCAAGGACCAGTGCACGTATGTTTTCTGTAAATCCGGAAAGAAGCAGTGCGGCTGGGACGTTGCTTATGACTTGGCTTGCAAGCGTTCCCAAAATCATTTCATGTCCTTCGACAAGTTTTTTCAGCAGTACGTTGATTGTCGGAATGCGGGCCATGTTGCCGGTGAAAATGAAAAATCCGATGAAAGTCAAAAGCAGGAAATAATCGGCCTTGAAAAAAGCTTTCCTCTGTAAAATCAATGAGCAGACCAATGTGAGTGCTGCAAGTATATAGAAAGGAATCAATCTTGAAACGGTCAGGAGGGCGATGATGAAAAGTACGGAAAAAACAATCGTCTTGAAAATCGGTATGCCGTGGGGCTTTATTTCACTTCCACTTCGGCTCTGAATTCCAACCGGGCCCCTCTGTATTTTCGTGACCAGAAAAATTGCGGCGATGAGGAGGATGAAGCTTGAAATCCAATACGGAAGAATAAGCGTTATGAAATCAGGGACAGAAAAATTTCCCAGTGCGAACAGATACAGGTTCTGCGGATTTCCAACCGGCGTGAGCATGCTTCCAAGGTTTGCGGCGACGGTTTGAAGAACTATGGTCGGAATCAGTAGAGGGCTCCCTTCCAAAATCATTATGGCGAATGGAACGAATGTAATCAGTGCAACGTCGTTCGTTATGGCCATGCTCAAAAAGAAGCACAGGAAAACCAGGGACGAAATCAACAGGAATGTTTTTTTATCCTGACGTTTTGCTTCGGCTCCGTTTTTTCCGTTTATCGATGAAATGAGTTTTTCGGCGAGCAGATTGAAAAATCCGTTCTGCTTGAAAACGTTCATGATGACCATGAGGCTCCAGAGAATTGAAAGAGATCTCCAGTCGATGTAATCCAGATATTTTTCATCGGGCGGGACGAAGAACATTGATGCAATTGCGAGAATCCATGAGGCGGTCAGTACGGCTTCGGATTTTATGAAACTGAAAATTGATTTTGCGATGCTTGATTTTTTCATGATTTAAAATCAGGGAAGCACCGGACTTTTTTGAATCGGCACTTCCCTGAACCTTCCTTGTCTAGAATTGCTTTCGGTTTTGAAATCAGATTGTAGTGGGCAGGATGTTCCTGATGTTTACGTGACCATCTTCCAGCGGCACTTCATATCTTTTTCCGTCGTAGATTATGGAAATTTTCTTGCAATGATTCAAGATGTCGTTGCATTTTATTTCGCCGGATTTGAATTTTCCGTTTTCCCATGACATGTCCATCTTGAGGTTTCCCTTGAGTGAAAGTCCGCTTATGCTTCCGGTTTTCCATTTTTCGGGAAGGGCCGGCAGAAGGTCGATTTCAACTTCGTCTCCTACCGTTTCGCTCTGTGCAATCATTCTGGTGATGGCTGCAGTAGAACCGAAATTTCCGTCAATCTGGAACGGCGGATGATTGTCAAAAAGGTTCGGCAATGTTGATTTTTCAAACAGCGAAACCAGGGACCTGTAAGCTTCGTCCCCCTGATGAAGGCTTGCCCTGAAATTCATTATCCATGCCTGCGACCATCCTGTGTGTCCGCCTCCGTTTGCAAGACGCTTTTCGATTGTTGCAGACGCGGCTTTTGCAAGTTCCGGAGTCCTGTGTACGCTTATGCTGTGTCCGGGGAAAAGTCCGTAAAGCTGACTGATGTGTCTGTGTCCCGGTTCAACTTCTTCGTATTCAATCGGCCATTCCCTGATGCATCCGTCCGAAGTGATTGCCGGTTCTTCTATTTTTCCAAGCGTGTCCTTCCATTTTATGATTTCCGGGTCGGTTGATTTTTTACCCAGATCGAGTGCCGACTGTATTGCCGACTGGAAGAGATGCTCAAGGATTCTGTTGTCCATATCGGTTCCTGCACTGAAAGCTCCGGTTTCGCCTGTTGATGTCCTGAATGAATTTTCAGGAGACACTGATGGAGAAACGACCAGATGCTTTCCGTCGGCAGATGGAATCAGATAGTCCGTGAAAAAGTCTGCGGCCTCTTTAAGGAGCTTGAAATTCTTTTTCAGGAATTTGATGTCCCTGGTGTATTCGAAATGCTCGCGTATGTGCGTTGCAAGCCAGGCAGCTCCAAGAACCCAATATGTTCCGGGAAGCCATTTGTCCTGAGGAGCAGTGTCGCCCCAGATGTCCAGATTGTGATGCGCCACATATCCGTCGGCTCCGTACATTACGCTTGCAGTCTTTTTTCCATGTTTGCGTGCACGTTTTAGAAGGTCGAAAAGCGGAAGTTCGGTTTCCTCCAGTGAGAGCATGTTGGCGGGCCAGTAATTCATTTCGGTGTTTATGTTGATTGTAAACTTGCATCCCCATGGCGGAAGAAAATCCCTGTTCCAGATGCCCTGAAGGTTTGCTGGAAGCGTACCCGGTTTTCGGCTGGATGACAGCAGCAGGTAGCGTCCGTAGTTCCAGTAAAGTTCAGCAAGTGCAGGACTGTC
>CACYBG010000258.1 GCA_902772605.1 uncultured Spirochaetaceae bacterium | reverse complement strand
GCCGAAGCAGGACACGAATTCAACATCGCAAGCACAAAGCAGCTTCAGACCGTCCTTTTTGAAGAGAGGCACCTGGTTCCCGGAAAAAAGACCAAGACCGGATACAGCACCGACACGGCCGTACTTGAAGAGCTTTCCGAACGGACCAGCGATCCGCTTCCAAAGGCCATACTTGATTACAGGGGTGTCACTAAGCTCCTGAACACCTACGTCGAAACCCTTCCGTCCCTTGTCGATGGAGAGGGCAGGGTGCATACGACCTTCCTTCAGACGGGTACTGCAACGGGCCGTCTTTCATCCAAGGACCCGAACCTTCAGAACATTCCCGTCCGCGATGATGCAGGCCGACGCATAAGGAGTGCATTTACATCCGTTCCAGGAACCATATTGATTTCGGCCGACTATTCGCAGATTGAACTTGTGGTGCTTGCCCATCTTTCAGGCGACAAAAACCTTTGCGGGGCTTTCATCGATGGAGTTGACGTCCACCGTTCCACCGCCGCACTGATTTACGGACTGGAACCTGACAGGGTAACCCCCGACATGAGGCGCTTTGCCAAGACCGTCAATTTCGGAGTCATGTACGGCATGTCTGCATTCCGTCTTGCCGCCGAACTTGGAATAAGCCGGACCGAAGCGAAGAATTTCATAGACCAGTATTTCGCAACCTATTCTGGGGTCAAGAAATTCCTTGGCGATACGGTCGCTTCCGCACAGGAAAAGGGATTCGTCGAGACCATAATGGGCCGGAGAAGGGTAATCCGCGGAATCAACAGTTCAAACAAGCTTGAACAGAACGCCGCACAGAGGGTTGCAGTCAACACTCCGATTCAGGGAAGTGCCGCCGACATCGTGAAGAAGGCCATGGTGGAAATTCAGTCGTCCATAGATTCCGACGAAATGCTCCGGGGAAAACTCAAGCCTCTGCTTCAGGTGCACGATGAATTGATTTTCGAATGTCCCGAAGACCCCGAGTGCGTGGAAAAAGCCCTTTCGATGATTCGCGACAGGATGGAGAACGCCGTAAAGCTTTCGGTCCCGCTGCGAGTAAGCATTGAACACGGAAAAAACTGGGGGGAATTCCATTGACGGTCTGCGTAACCGGTCAGATGGCCGCAGGAAAGAACTACGTGTCCGAAATCCTCTGCGGCATGGGCTTCGTCTCAGTCGATGCAGACGTTCTGGCGCATGAAGCCGTGGATCTTTGCACCGACAGGATATTGGAAGAGTTTTCGTCTCTTGCGGAATCCAGGGGCATCGCTCTTGCTGATTCGGACGGAAAGATAATCAGGAGGAACCTTGGTGCTTTGATTTTCACCGACCCGGCTCTGGTCAAGCGTCAGGAGGACATAGTGTTCCCCAAAATCACCTCCATGCTTGAATCATTCCTGGAAGAACACAGCGGCGAAAACGTAGTCGTAAATGCCACCGTACTCTACAAGCTTCCGATAATCAGCAGGATGGACAGGGTGATTTACGTGGAAGCCCCCATGCCGATCCGCTTTTTAAGGGCGAAGAAAAGGGACTCTCTTCCCGCACGTCAGATACTGGACCGCTTCAAAAGGCAGGAAAATCTTTTCGCTAAATATAAAATCTCCAATGCCGATACTCTAAAAGTACGGAACACGGGTTCAAGAAAAAGCCTTGAAAAACGGCTGAAAAGGATTCTTTTTAAGGAGTCTTTTTGACGGAACCCTGAATTGAAAAAATCGTATGGGGAACGCGAAATGGAACAGAAAAGAACATTGTGGATTTTGATTGCCGCAGGAATTTTCCTTTGCATTGTTTTTGGAGCAGCATTCTTTATGACCAGGGCTGCCGGTAACAAGACCGAAGAAACGACGGCAATCAGCCTGAAGGATTCCGACGATATATGGATTGCCCCCTATAAGGAGGATGAAAAAAAGCCTGCCGCTGAAAAAATCGATTCCGAAAGGCCTAACCAGATTGCAAAGATTGATTCAAGCGAAACTGCACCGTCGTCAGAAGTGAAGGATGAAAAGGCTGATGCGGCATCAAGCGGAAAATCGTCTCTCACCGACGGACTTGAATATCCTGAAGAGGGTAAGTCGACTGCAAAGCTCGATTCAAAGACGGAAAGCGATTCAAAGGCCGAAACTTCAGCACCGAAAGACGTGACCATCGCTTCATCCGACGGAAGGATTACGACCACTTTCGACCTGAGTTCAGGTTCAGCAGGATCCGGAGTCGTAACTGCACAGAACAAGGCGGCCGAAAAAGCCATGAAGAATGCCGATACGAAACGCGGTGAAATGGCAAAGACCCTCGATGAAAGCACGACAAAGAAAAAGACGACTACCGCAACAAAACCTGCGGAAACAAAGACATCCGTAGCATCCGTAAAGCCTGCAACCACCACGACCAAAACGACTGCAAGCAAGGGAACCAAGACCGATGTTTCTGCATCCAAAAAGGAAGTCACTTCATCCAAGATTCCAGACCGCTATTGGGTCCAGGCAGCATCATATTCAAGCAAGAAAAAGGCCGATGAAGCCCGTGCAATATTGGACAAGAACATGGTTCAGTGCGAAGTCTTCACGTTCGAAATGGACGGAACCCTTTACTACAGGGTGCGCGTAGGACCATACACGACAAAGACCGAAGCCGCATACTGGAAGGAACAGGTTGATGCCCTCGACCAGTTTGCCGATGCCGGAACATACATCGTCAATTCCAGCGCACCGATTGCAAAAAAATAAATTGAAAAAGACCGAAACCCCGGAGGATTTTCTTCCGGGATTTTTTTTGTCTGTCATTTCTATGTGTTAATCTCTTAATTAGGATTTCGATTTAAACATAAGGTGATTCTGTCGCGAATATGAGTTATTGCATAGGCTTTACACTTGCAGGGCTTCAGCATGATAATATAATGGACTTTTGCAACACAGGAGTGGTACGTACATTCGTAACAGGTGTGTGCGAATGTGGCTAAATAGAAGTGGCCCCGCTCCTGTGTTGCATTTATCTATAGGTTTAATTTCGAGTTTTTGTAAAGAGTGTCAAAATCGGAGTAAGCGAGGGTTCAATTCGCAAAAACATCTGCACAAGCAAAGCGCGGAAGCCGTTTTTGCGAATTGGATTCTCGCTGAAAGCCAATTTTGTGTCAAATAATCGATGAAACTCGAAATTCGACACTATAGTTTTCATGCTGTAGCCCTGCTTGCACTGGCGATTATCGATGAAAACTGATATCATGGCGGCATGAAAAAGACCAATGCAATGAGAATCCTTGATGGTGCAGGGATCGAATATGAAGCCCGCGAATATGATGACGACGGGGAACACAAGCTTGAAAGGGGAGCCGCAGGAAAGACCGCAGAAAAAATCGGTGCGGATCCGTCAACCGTTTTCAAGACCATAGTAATGCGAACCGACTCAAAGGAAGTCGTAGTTTTCTGTCAGAGTGCAATCCACGAAATAAACCTGAAAAAGGCAAGGCAGGCCGCAGGTGCAAAGGAAGTATCCCCGGTAAAGGAAAATGAACTTCTAGCATTGACCGGATATGTCCGTGGCGGATGTTCTCCGCTTGGAATGAGGAAAAAATACCGTACGTTCATCGATTCTTCCGCCCTTGAACATGACAGGATCAACATCAGTGCAGGAGTCCGTGGACAGCAGCTGTGCCTTTCGCCTAAGGATTTGGCCTCCGTAACCGATGCAGAGTTCGTCGATTTGGTTCTGGAAGATTAAGGAATTGTCAAAAACTCCTGTCTTGATGAAAATCCGCTCCATTATCTAAAAAGCACACAGTATAAATGCCCCCGAAGCCGATTAGGGGGTGAATCGTCCGAAAACCCGGGCAAAAAAATACCCCCGACTTTCGCCAGGGGATTCGATTAAAGCGTCTGTGCTTTTTATCTTTTGTTGACCCACGCGCGAATCGAACGCGCAACCTACAGCTTAGGAGGCTGTCACTCTATCCAATTGAGCTAGTGGATCATAAACCGCGGACCGAAAATCAGCCGCAGTTTTTATAAAAAGGCTTTCTTTTCAGATGCCTTATTTATCCTTTGCACGCTCGACAAATGAACCGTCTCTTGTGTCGATTACGATTTTGTCGTCTGTGTTGCAGAACAACGGAACGCGAACTTCTGCACCTGTATCAAGTGTTGCAGGCTTCAGGGACTTTCCAGATGTATCTCCCTTGATTCCCGGTTCGCAGTAAGTGATTGTGCGGACAACGTTGATTGGAAGCTTTACGCCGACTGCCTTTCCATCGTAGAAAGTAATCGTTACGTCATAGTCGTCATCCGGTGAAAGATATCCGGCATTGTCTCCCAAATCTTCCTTATTCAGGCGAACTTCATCCCAAGTTGTCTGATCCTGGAAAACGTAGTCGTCACCGTCGATGTATGAAAGGCGAACAACCTGTTCAACAAGGTCAACCTCATCAAACTTTTCACCTGCATCAAGACCCAAGTCCTGAGTTCCGCCTGTAACGATATTCTTAACGCGAAGCTTTACCGTGATTCCTGCGCGTCCTGATTTCTGTCCCAACATGCGCTGTACGATAAATGGGGAACCTTCATACATGAATGCAGTTCCTACTCTGATTTCGTTGGTTGATAACATGACTGTTTCCTTCCATTAAAATTAAAAGTTTCCCAGCAGTGAAAAGTCCAATAAACTAAAGAAAAGCGGACTCAAGCACATCCGGTTATGATTGCCCGGAGATTTTCTTCCCAAACAATACCCGCAGTTGGCAGGGTAGGCAAGTGAACTACCGAACAAAAGCATTATATAAAAAATAAATAATAAGTTCAACAGGTACAGGCGAAATTTCAGGGCTTCAGCATGAAAATAAAATTATTTATTTTGTACTGATTGGTCTCAGTTTCTCCATCCGTCGTATCTGTCGCACTCCAAAATCGTCCTGGCGTTCTGAATCCTTTCTGCTGTCGGTGAATCGACTCCTTCAAGCGGATACGGGATTCCGAGGCTCTTGTATTTCATGACTCCAAGCGTGTGGTAGGGGAGGATTTCGACCCTCTTTATGTTTCCGAGCGTGCGGATGAAGTCCCTTGCCTGTGTCAGGTATGCATCGTTGTCCGACCATCCAGGAACCAGAACGTGCCTTATCCATACGTCCTTTTTCTTTTCGTCCAGATAATGGAACATGTCGATTATGTTTTCGTTTGAAACTCCGGTCAACGCCTTGTGTTTTTCCGGGTCCATGATTTTTATGTCCATGAGGAATGTGTCCGTAAGTTCGACCAGCCTTTCGAATTTTTCAAACCACACCGGATTCCTTGAAAAAGGACTTCCTGCAGTATCGATGCAAGTGTTGATTCCCTTTTCCTTGGCGATTGTGAAAAGCTCGAGTAAAAAATCAATCTGGACCAGAGGTTCTCCTCCGCTGATTGTGATTCCGCCCTTTTTGCCCCAGTATGAACGGCAGCTCAAAGCCTCTTCAATTAAGTCCGAAGCTTCGTGTTTTTCACCCTTTCCGATTTCCCAGGTGTCGGGATTGTGGCAGAAAAGGCACCTCATCGGACAGCCTGAAAGGAATATGATGTAGCGGACTCCAGGACCGTCAACGGCACCGCAGCTTTCAATGGAATGGATGTATCCTGTGGACATAAAAACCTCCGTGTGATATGCGCTCGTATTACATGACAATATATAGAAGAAAAGAGAAAGAAAATCAAGTGTAATTGTCCTTGGCGATTTGAATTGATTCGTGTTTCCCTAATGTTTTCTTAAAATTCTGCCGATAATGGCTTGGGAAACCGGATTTTCGACTGTTTTTTGCAGGTTGGAAGCCCGCGTCAGGTTTTAGAGGTTGCCTAATATAAATTTTTGATGTAAAATTAAAAATTATAAGAGGGCTTCTGTTTTCTTGACTTTAGTTTCTCCATTTAATATCCTTTAGAAATAAAGTGCGAGCCGTAAATACGGTTCAAGGAGTATCTATGATTTTTTCAAAAAAAGGTATAGCCGTAGCGGTAGCGGCTCTTACTCTGGGTGCTTCAGCAGCTTTTGCGGAAGTTTCTTTCACAAACATCCTTAAGTCGGATCTTGTTCAGCTTACGTTCAGGGAAGAAGGTGCTCCTTCTCCTGTTGATGTATTTTTCGGTGGAATTACGGAAAGAATCGAAGCCGAATACCTTTCTGACAAGCTCAACTTTGGAGCCGACGGTGAACTGACTTTGGACGCACAGCCAGGTCCAAAGTATATCTACAATGGCGGTAACGGTATCCATGAAGATAGCTTCTTTAAGTTTATGGATCTTAAGTGGACCGACCTTGACTTCTACCTTGAGTTCAGCCCATGGAATTTCCTTACAATCTTCTTGAGCGATGACATCTATACACCTGGTTCATATCTTCCTGTAGTAGGATTCCATATGGCTTCCGGAAACCTTGGAAGCGACCTTGGAGTTTTGATTAAGCCAATCAACGGCCTTAGGATTGGCCTTGGTCTGGATGTAATTTCATACTTCGGAGGAGATCCTGCAACTGATGAAGATGTTTGGCTTGCCCCACAGAAGATTTCTGCATACTTGCCAAAAGTTAATATCGGTGTTGACTATACATACAAGAACATGTGGTCCGTCGGACTCGTTGGACGCGACATCCTCAACTGGGGTGATTTGAATAACATTGACAATGCTTGCAATGCTTCAATCGGCCTCTTTGGTTCTTTCACTGGATTTGAAGGATGGGCACTCTACTCTGGCGTAATGTTCAACAACAACTACGACTGGTACTGGGACGTAAACGATCAGTATCCGAATGCAAACATCATAGGCTTCAT
This sequence comes from uncultured Spirochaetaceae bacterium, assembly GCA_902772605.1. Classification (GTDB taxonomy): domain Bacteria; phylum Spirochaetota; class Spirochaetia; order Treponematales; family Treponemataceae; genus Treponema_D. The sequence continues at coordinate 496 of CACYBG010000258.1, read as the reverse complement.
CGACGAATACAGGGTTGAAGGACCTCTTCTCTTCGACTTCGGCTTGAGCTGCTGGAACGACAAGATTTCCGTAGACTTCGACCTTTCAACAAACTTTGCTATGGACAGGAAGCCGTGGCACGACCGCAGGTATGTTACCTTCGCAAAGGATGACGGCGCAACACCAGGTATTACAAATGACAATGATGCATTTGAGGATGCTTCAGACAAGGGTAAGCTCTACAAGCATTACTATGACTGCTTCGACTTCTATGCAGGACTCCGTGGAAAGTATCAGTTCACAAAGGAATTCAGCACTGACATTACACTCAAGGGAGTTGCTGACTTCAAGGCAAGACTTAGCCGCGTAAACAATGCTGATCCTACTACATGGCAGTCTTCAGGTATTCCAGATGAAACCAACTATCTGGGACGTGGAGTTATCTTTGAAACGATTCCTACATTTGCATACACATTCGGCCGCCACAAGATTTCATTCGGTGTTGACCTCGTGTTC
>CACYBG010000257.1 GCA_902772605.1 uncultured Spirochaetaceae bacterium | reverse complement strand
CCAGAGAGCGAACATGAGGCCGAGTCCACCCACAATCATTATGAAGCAGAAAATCTGGCCGGTGCTTATGTTCATCAATGAAGTGTTCCTTGCAATTTCGGTGCTTCCGTTTGAACTGATTCTGAATCCCAAATTCTTGTCAGGCTCGCGGAAATATTCAATCACAAAGCGAACGACACCGTAACCCGTGCAGTACATGGATCCGATAAATCCGTCGAAAGGCTTCCGTTTTCGAAGGTTCCACAAGAGGGTTCCAAGGAATACGCCCTCGAACAATGCTTCATAGAGCTGGCTTGGATGGCGCGGAAGATTGACCAAAGTTGCTCCCTCAGGTGCCGTCATGCCGATTTTGTTCATTGTGTCCTGAACCCAGTCAAGCGATACGGGGAATTTTTCTGCCGCAGGAAAAACCATTCCCCATGGCATAGTGGTGACGCGACCGTAAAGTTCACCGTTCATGAAATTTCCCAATCGACCGAACGTGTATCCAATCGGAATCGCAACGCTCATTACGTCAATCCACTTCCAGGTCGGCTTTTTATGGACCCTGCACCAGACTAACATTCCAATCAATCCGCCAATGAATCCGCCGTGGTATGACATTCCGGCAAGCCCCGTAAATTTTTTCGTCACCGGATCGAACGGCCAGAAAATGAGCCACGGTTTTTTCCAGTATTCTCCGCTCGTATCATAGACAAGCGTTGAAAAAATGCGTGCGCCAATCAGGAGTGCAACGATACCCCAGGCCAAAAAACTGAAAAGCTCGTCTTCAGTCGCCTTATGGTCGGGACTGTCCAAAAGACCTTCCTTGCGTTCCTTTTTCAAGACTAAAAACGCAGTTCCAAATGCAAAGACATACATCAATCCGTACCAGCGGATAAGACTCAAGACCGGTACGTTCGGAATGATTTCTGGATGTATCCAGCTCGGATACTCTATGTATAAAGGCATGACTTTTTTCCTCTATAAATCTTTTAAATTTTATGCTGATTTTCAAAACGGACGTTCAGCCGAATTTCGTTCGCAAAGGTATCCGAAAATTCGCCGATTGCGCACAAAAGGCTTACCGTCCGTCTTAGGATTGTCCAGCGGCTCCCTAGATTTTATACCCCTGTCGTGCAGCATCAATGATTTTCTTCTTCAGCAAAAGGTTTTCCTTCTTCAGCTGGGTGATTTCAAACTGCTGCTGCTTGATTGCTTCCGCAAGTTCTCCGGTAGTCAACGTTCCGCTTCCGACAAGTTCCTCGACATAGGACATCTTCTGGCTGTAATCTTCTCCGGCTTCTTCTGCAGCAATCTGGAATGAAGTTTCGCTTGCCTGGGTGATGTCATAGCTTGAGTCGAACGTCAGGGTCTCGGAATGGATGATTTTATCCGCAACACGATAGACTCCCTGAGCGACAAGGGACTGAGGCTTGTAAACCACGACCGGAAGTCTGGACGCAAGAGCCTTGTCCTGAAGGGTATCCCTGTAGATTACGCCCATGTGCTCAAGGTTCAATCCAAGGAACTGCTGGCATGAACGACGGATTTTATTCGCCCTGTCTGCATCCTTCGGGTCTTCAATCATGTTCAGAACCAGTCTCGGCCTGAATTCCTCCATGCGTGATTTGAAAAGCGCCGTGTTTTTCGGATCGACCTTCTCCAAAGCCTCAACAAGCTTCGGAATGTAAAGCCGCTGAAGTGAGGCAGAATCCTTTTTCAGGTTCTCAAGATACTCGTGGGCCGGGGTTCCCCTCCTGAAAGTGTTGTACATCATTCGGAAAACGATGTTCTTCAGGAAAAGATATCCGTTCAAGGTCGCCGTAACGGTCGGTGCCGTAACGATGATTCCCTGTGGAGAAAGCAGGAACATGTCCAGAATCGTAAGGTGGGTTCCGGCTCCCAGGTCCAAAATCAAGTAATCGAAATCCTTTGACTGGAAATTTTTAATCAAATCGTTTTTCTTGCTGGCGCGCAATGATGTAAGTCCCGGAATTTCCGAATCTCCTGCAATAAAATAAACGTTCTCGTAATCCGTCGGACTTATTATTTCATCAAAGGATGACTGCCCCGTGAGATATGTTCCTATTCCCGTCTTTGGCGAAGTCTGTCCTATGACCAAGTGAAGGTTTGATGCACCTAAATCGAGGTCAACCAACAAAACCTTTTTCCCCGCCTGTCCTAAAGCTATAGCAAGGTTCGCGCTGAGAAGTGACTTTCCTACGCCGCCTTTGCCGCTTGCAACTGGTATTATCTGCATGTCATCCATTATATAACGAAAATATTCCAAGGGCAACCTTAGGAACCGAGCTTCATCAAGAAGTCTTAAAATAAAATGAATGGGTCCCAGTTGACGGCAAGAATCAAGCCAAGTTTTTTAACGTTAAAAAACTTGTCTCCAAAGGGGTTCCATCCCGCTTTATCAGACTGAAGCACCGCAAATATGTTAAAAATCACTTGAATATTTGCCGTAAAAAACCGTAAAATATAAGTATGAGCAGAAATTTACACGCGAACCTGAGTCGCAAATTCACAAAAATACTTGCTGTTTTCTTCCTGACCATAACCACTTCACAATGTTTTTCACAGTCCTCAACAAATTCGGCAAACGTCAGAAAAGACCAGGACAAGCGCAATCTGGACATAATCAACTCGCTTTACTACTACATCCAACAGAACTACGTCGATGATGTGGATCCCGAAGTCCTTTATGCAGGTGCACTGAAGGGCATGCTCGAAGCACTGAACGACCCGTATTCGGTTTACATGCCTAAGGATGAATGGAGAAGCCTGAAGGATACTACAGTCGGAAGTTTCGGAGGAGTCGGTCTTTCCATAACCAAACCGACCGAAAACAAGCCCGAAAAACCGGCATACGTCGAAGTTGCACAGCCGATTGAGGATTCACCGGGATTCAAGGCAGGCATTCAGGCGGGAGACCTTATCGTTGCAATCGATGGAACGGACACTTCCACAATCACCATGAACGAGGTCCTTGACAAACTCCGCGGAACAGTCGGAACGAACGTCACCGTTACAATCCGCCGTGGAAAGGGCATGGAATTCGAGCGCGTACTTACACGTGCAATAATCGAAAATCCGACCGTAAAATACGGAATGATTGAAAAATCAAGCATCGGATACATAAAGATTTCCGAATTCTCACAGAACACCGCAGCCAAGGTTCAGGACGCAATCGACTCGTTCAAGAAGGAAAAATACACGGGACTCATAATCGACCTTCGCAACAACGGCGGCGGACTCCTTACTTCTGCCGTGGACATTGCGGAAAAATTCATCGATTCCGGAATAATAGTTTCGACAAAGAGCAGGATTTCCTATGAAAATTCCGTTTATGTCGCACACAGGGCAAAAACTACGGTCCGAGACATTCCTGTAATCGTGTTGATTAACGGGGCTTCTGCATCAGCATCTGAAATTCTTGCCGGAGCAATGAAGGATACCCACGTGGCATATCTGGTCGGCGAAAAGACCTATGGAAAAGGCAGCGTCCAGATTCCAAGCGACCTCATCAACAACGACGGATTCAAAATCACTGTCGCCCGCTATTATTCACCGAGCGACACGAACATAGACAAAATCGGCATTCCTCCGGACCATGAAATCAAATTCCCTGAATTCTCGGAAGCAGAGGAAAAGGCGTATGTTGATTTGGTATCGACAGATGAAATTGCCGGCTATGTTGAAAATCATCCGAACATGAGCGAACCGGAAATCACGGCCTATGCAGAAGTGCTCAAGATGGCATATCCGCTCGAAAGCCGCGTAATCAGGAAAATCATCCGAAATGAAGTTGAAAGGACAAAGCCGTCCCGCCTCTACGATTTGGATTACGACGTACAGCTCAACGAAGCAATCAGGCTCCTCACGAAAGATGACGTAAAGAACCTGATTAAAAAGACCAAGACCTTGAAGCAGCTTCAGTCGGAAGTCAAGGCAGAACAGAAGACCGAAAAATAATAGATGAGACAGTTCATTTCAGATTCCGAACTGGACGACTCCGGATGCCTGACCGTTTCGGGAAAGAAATTCCGACACATGGTTCAGGTGCTTCGGGTCGCTCCGGGGGATATGATTCACGCAAGGCTCCCTGACGGTTCCATACAGCCGATGACCGTCGCCAAAATCAATCAGGCGGAAAAAAATCTGGTGCTTCAATGTGCCGGGGAAATCAACCGACAGGACGAAAGTTTGAAAGGAACGTCTCCAAATCAAGCTTCACCGCAGAAAATCAAGCCGCAGATTGAAATGTGGCTTTTTCAATTTGCAGCAAAACCGCCTAAAATGGATTTAATCATAAGGCAGGCGACTGAATGCGGGGTTTCCTTCATCGTTCCGGTCCGCGGTGAATTCTGTCAGAGCGGTCCAATCGAATCTGCCGAAAAGAAAAGTTCCGGTTCAGACCTGCGCTGGCAAAGGATTATTACGGAAGCAAGGGAACAAAGCGGCTCCCCCGTCGATACAAAAGTCCTTCCTTGTGTTACACTGGAAAAAGCATTGGACTTGTGGCGGCATGCAAATGAAAAATCAAACGGTAAGGCCGTGGTGCTCTACGAACAATGCGAAGGGACAGTCACAATCCACGGAGCTTTTGCCGATAATATCGGAATAGAAAAAACCGCTGTATTCGTCGGTGCTGAAGGTGGAATTTCCCCGGGCGAGATAGAGGTTATGAAAAACTCCGGAATACATCCCGTACATTTTGCGACGAACATCCTGCGTTGCGAAACTGCGGCCCTTTATGGACTTGCGGCGGTACAGAGCACACTTATGGAGAAGGAATTATGGCAATTCAAAGGATAAAGGTATTGGACGTACCGGTGGACATCTGCGAGGTACAGGACATCGAGGAAAAGATTTTGGAACTGGAAGCCCAACCAGGCACCAAGCAGATTGTATTCCTTTCAGTCTGGGATCTTCTTAAAGCCAGGCGAAAGGGCGATTATGCACGCTGCGTACAGAACGCCGATTTAATCCTGCCGATTTCCAAAAGCATCATAAAGGGTGCGAAAAAACTCAAGCAGCCGATTCCCGTCCGATACAATCCGTTCAATGCAATAATCAGCATACTGAGCGTCCTGGAATCACACTACAAATCGCTGTATCTTCTGGGCGGTCGAAAAAAGACACTCATGGCGGCAGAAAAAAACGTAAGGACAACATTCAAGGACCTGCAGATTGTCGGAAGATACGTGGGATTCTATCCTAAATCGGTGGAAAACGACATCGTTCAGGCAATATACAAGGCTTCTCCATCACTGGTTCTGGTCAGCGAAGGAATCAAGGAAAGGGACGGATGGGCCTACAACCGCAGGAACAGCTTTTCATCAAGCATCTTCCTCTATCAAAAGGACATAATCGGAATCTTCGGTGAACGCATAACCAGAATCTCCGAGAAGAAATTCGACAAGGGACTGGAAATCTGGGATGAAATCAAGCACAATCCGCTTAAGCTCGCACTGATTTTCCCATACATGAAATACAGGATTCTCTTGATTTGGTACAGGCTTTTCAAAAAGAACGATGCAAGCGAAAAGAAATCCTGATACGGTTCTGTTCATCAGTGAAAATCCCGACCTGGCCGTCTGGTGCAATACCCTGCTGGGTCCCGATTATTCCGTCCTGTGGCTAAAGGCTCCTGAAAACTACATATTTAAATTCATTCCGCTGGCAGTACTCACTGATTTTGGCCCCGAAAACTTTTCAAGGGTCTACTCTTTTTTTGCCCCGATGCACATCCCGTGTTTCTGCATAACAAGAGAGTCCGTTTTTCCAGAATTCGGACGGAAGATTTTCCCCAAGGCCAGATTCATACAGATGGAAAATTCACTGATTCTGAAATTTTCAATCGACTCGGAAAGACAGAGTCTGGGCATGAAAAAATCGCTTCCGTCTCAAATCGACGAATACTACAGGCATCTTCAGTGCGCCGCAGAATCGGATGAAAACGTCCT
>CACYBG010000256.1 GCA_902772605.1 uncultured Spirochaetaceae bacterium | reverse complement strand
TCGACTGTTAGCGTAGCTTCAAGGCAAAACTGAAGTTTTTAGTGGTTCCCATACCATTTTAGGGGTTCCTATTCTTTAAATTTTGAATATAATATAAGGAACCGCTGATTAATACAGGAAGCATTATTCAGTGTTTCTTTAATGTTTCCTCAAAACATCGTTGCTACCGGTAATTTTTGAGGTTCCTTATAACAAAAAGGGCATTCTTTGCTGCCCATTAAAATGGAGATTTTTATGACACTTAAAGAAAAATATGAAAGAAGCCTTCAGGATTCAGAAAACTTCATCAACGGTGAAAAAAAGAATGTAACCAGTTCCTACAAGAACGGAATCGTCCTTGCCAATTTTTTCAACAATGAACTTGATTATTCCGATATAAACGTCCACTACAGCTATCCTGTCGAGCGATTTGGAAAAACCGAAGATTGGGACTTGAAAATCCGTTTCCAGCTCAGAAAATCCGAAATCGTCAGGAATTCACCTTTGAATGCAAGTTTCGTTTTCCAGCATCTTTCAGTTCTTGCCGATTCCGAATGGGTTAAGGGCGAACCGACGGACAGCATCGCAAAGGAAATCTGCCGTGGAATGAAAGACAATCTTGCACCTGTCCAGCCGGATTTGAACATCAAGCAGATTACCGTAGAATGGGCCATCCACGTTCCCGACTGTACGACCGTTTTCGTAAACCTGCTTTATGCATATCCGAGCGAAGAAGAACTTGAAGCAAGGATGGAAGCTGAAGCCGCAATGGAAGAAGGCAAGGATCAGAATTAACCCTACGTTGAATGAATGGCATGGCATACACTGACCGTTCATTTCGGATTAATCGGCGTATGCTTGGCCTGCAATACCTTATGACTGAAATGCCCCGCGTCCCAACGCTGGATTGGTAACAGAGGTGTGCATGAAAAAAAAGTTAAAAGCATTTTTGATTCTGTCCGGCATCTGCGTGGGATTCTTAACGTCATGTGCAAAGGGCAGAAGCATTGAAGGTCGATGGAAAAACGCATCGAACGGCGCAATCGAATTCAGCAACGGACTCTATACGATGGAAACAAACATCATATTTACCGTTGCAAAAACCAGGGGGCCTTACAGGATTTCCAACGACAGCATTTATCTGACGGCCGAAAAAATTTCCTTTGACGATGGAAATACCTGGAACGAAAACGACGGCTCGATTTTCCCTGTAAAAGAGCAGATTCTGCCGTTCAAGTTCAATCCGGACGAAACGATTTCCATTTCAAATCTAACCTATAAAAAAGCTGAATGAGAACTGACAGATGAAAAACAAATCAATCGCCAGAAGAATCAATGTAAAAAAGAAGTTGTCGGAATTAATTTCCTTCATGCTGATTTTAATCTGCACCTCCTGCCAGAACAACCCTTCGAAAATCAAGGGCAGATGGGCATGCATACAGTCAAATGCAATCTATGAATTTTCAAACGGAACTTTCATACTCAGCACGTCGCTTTTGGATTCATCACTGATGATTCGCGGTCCATACAGATTTTCAGATGAAGTCCTGATTACAAAAGCAAACGAACTTTCATACGATTTTGGTGAAACATGGGAAGAAAACGACGGTTCACTGATTCCGTCCAGCGAAACAAAACAGTCCATCGATTTCCCGGAAGCAGACAGGCTCATACTCTCCGGGATTGAGTACGTAAAATTCTAGGGAAATGCATCCTGTATTAATCAGTGGTTTCCTAAAGCCCCGAAAAAAAGTGGACCCATTTTCACAGGTCCACGCATTTCATTTCTACTCGTCGGCATCCTCAGGTTTTCCGTCAGCCTTATCAGGTTCATCGACCGGCGTTTCTTCCTTTACTACCGCTTCAATCACTTCGGCATCTTCAGTTTCAATGGAATCCGGAGTCAAGGACTGAGGTCGATTTCTCCACGAATAGATGCATCCGAACACACCGCAGATTGCAACTATGATTCCGGCCCCCCTAAGTATGTTTTTCACGCCAATCGTCGCCAGCAGGAAAAGGAGTATGGAAATCAATAGATAGACCGCAATGGATGAACTATACGGTTTGGTCTGAAGCTCAGCATTTTTCATGCGCCTAACAATCACCATTCCGCCGATTGCGCAGAACAGGAAATAGATTCCCAGAACGTAAAGCATGACATGGACGACCGTTTCAGCAGTCTTGAAAAAGACCATCGGAAGGGCAACCGCAACAAGTCCAATGACGATACTCACCAGACTGCGGATTAATACGGTCCTGTGAAAAACCGTATCCTCCTTTGAAACCATCGGTCGAAGCCTGATGAAATCAAAGACACCCTTGACAATTGCAATGGCACCAAGCCCAATAACCACAATCTTTATGCTGAAATCAGTCAGCACGGCACAAAAAATGCCGAGAACGACTGCCAATGCGCTGAAAAACAATCCAGAAGACATTTCCACCTCCAGTAAAAAACTGATGTCTCACCGTTGAAATACCTGGGAACACTGCAAGTCCTAAAACCCCGCTTCCAACGATTTTTTAGGATTGCCGAAATTACCCTTATTTTTTTGCCACAGCCTTTTTGATTGCATCGACAAATACCTGGTTCTGGTCTGAACGAAGCTCCGCAGAAAATTCCGGACCGCCCTCTGCATTGACCCTGTAGAAGAACATTGCATCGGTCGTATATGCAGGACTTGAAACGTTGTTCACCCACCAGTCAAGGACCGCTGAAATACAGAGCGTATACTTAATCAAGTTGGCGTTCGTTGCTGCCGTATGTGCGTCATCCTTTTTTGCACCGAGCAGAACATCCAGACGCTTTGAAACGACGTTCGGAATGTCGAATTCGTAGCGTTCCCAAGGATTGAGGATTCCGAGAACAGGCTTCTTGGATGCTGCATTTTCATCTATGCGGCGACCCAATACGGTGAAAACGGTCCTGACATAATCGGTTCGGCTGTAAAGCGGCTTATACTTGCTGTCGTTGCGCGGCTTATTCAAAGTCGGTGCAGAGAATTTCAGGTTCGGCAGGAAATAAAGTTTTTCGCGCCAAAGTATGTTGTTTATGTTTTCCTTTCCATAATTCGTAGTCGGATAATCCGCCTGTGAATAGAAGGAATTCATGAAGTTCCTGATATAATCGCCAAGTTTTTTAGAGAACAAATCGTCAATGTATGAACCCCAATCCGACATTACGTCTGCAAAGCTGTCATCCAGTGCACCAAGCTTTTCATCAGCCTTGATATTGAAATTGACGTTTCTGCATCCGTGGAACAAATCATCCAGAATCTTAATCAGGACGATTGTAACCTGAAGTCCGTTCTCAGGGCTGAGCATGTTGAAACCGTCGTTGAATTTGTAAATCGGCTGGAAATACGGGAACATGTCCGGGTGAGACTCCAGATTGCTGAATCCTGCATCCGGGAAAAGCTGTTCCAAAAGCTTAAGTCCCATATTGACCAGTTCATCCCTTTTTCCTGGAACGTGTCTCCTTTCCTCGGCCTTTTTACGGGCTTCCTCTTCCTCTTTCTTGAGTTCTTCGGCAGACTTCTTTTTCTTCTCAGGCAGAAGCAGGTCGAATTTTGAAAGTCCTACGAACTGCAGAATCTGGGCAATCTGCTTTGTGAAGAATTCCGGGAATTCGACGTAAACCTGACTGCACATGCGCATCAGAAGCGGATAAAGTCCCTTGAGAATCTGACTGTGCACATAAAGCCACTCGGTTATTCCTTCCTTGGCCAGAGACTGAAGGTAGTTCTTGTCAAGATTCGGGAATTTGCTCAAATCGGCATAGATTTCCTTAATCAGCGCCGGAATCTGCTGTTCACCGATATAATAAATCGTGATGATTTCATGATACATGGCCTTTACGTATGGAATCATCATCGGAACCGTCAGCGAGTCGGACATCTGTTCAAGCTCCGCTGCCAACGGACGAATGGTCTTAAGGTTCCACTTTCCGACAGTACGCAGGAATTTGTACTTCAAGTCTGATTCGGTTGCAATGTTTGCCTTGTATGTATCAGGTGAAAGCTGGATGAAAGTCTTTATCGTCGTGATGAAAACCTGAAGATGCTCGACCTGCTTCTTGACCTTGTATTCGCCGTAATCCCTGGAGATTTTTTCCTTGTTTTTTGATGACAGATTATAGAAGAAATTCAAGAATCCCCTGTCGGTCTTTATCTGATATTCCTCTTCCATCATCAGCTTGTTCATCAGCTTCAGGTCTTTTGCAGTTACGGCAGGCAAATCATCATCCGTTTTTTTCATGATGTCGCTGCTGTAAGTCGTCTTTTTAACGTTTCCCGCACCGGAAGTCGCTGAAAGGGATGCGCTTCTTGCAGAAATGTCTGATGATGAATGGCCGGTCGGTCTGGCAATCACTGTGGCATTGCGCTTTTTAGGCATTTTTGAAGGATCCAGAGGGATTGATTTTTCAGGCAGAACCTCCCCTCCGATTTTCTGTGCCATCTGCATTCTTTCCGTTTCATCAAGAGGACCGATATTTTTTCTGGTCCGTTCAAAGGTGCCAGGTTCAAATGCTCTTGTCGAACCCCTATTCGTTTCGTCAGCCATATATTTTCTCCTCATTAAAATCCGTCATAAGGCATACATCCGGATTGAATCACCCGAAACTACAGGCGAATGAAATTCGTCTTGGTCAGTCCCGGAATCGAATTTATGCTGATTTTCTCACCGTCGCCAGTCATCAAAACGCCGCTGAACGTTCCATAGATTGTATGGTAGTTCATCTTGAAAACCATCGTATCCACCAGGCTTCGATGGTCGGAAAGCGGAGAGAACGTCAAATCAATCATATTCTCGGTATCCTGTATGTTCCAACTCTTCATTATACCATAGGTATGTGTAATAACAACAGGCGGAAGCAAGGTTTTTTTACCGTCATAAAAAAGGGTGTTTCCGTTGTATCTGTCAGGATCAACCGCATCCTGGGACCCCGCTTCTATCCTGAACAGGATTCTTTTGCCCCCGACAAAGCCCATTCCGGTCAGAAATTCGGTCCAGTTCAAAAATTTCATGTACGTTCTGTTTATGTCCAAAAACGCAAGTCCGTCCGCATCATCCATAAGCTTTTTCTCATGATTGCGCTCAACAAGGCTTATGGCACCATGAATCTGAAGGGCGGCATTATATCTTGCTGACCCCCTTCTCAACGTAGGTGCAGGAAGGACCAAAGTCACCTCTTCGTCGGAAATTTCAGGAAGGAAAGCCCTGATTGCACCTTCGACGGATGGTCTGACCGAATCACCCTTCAAATGAAGTATTGCAGAAAGCTTGTTTGCAGGCCTGTCCCAGCTGATTCTTACGTATCTTGATTTTTTATAGCTTGATGTAGCGGCCTTGATCAGACTGTGCGGTACCAATCGCCTTCTGGGGCCCATGACCGAACGGTATGAAAAACGCTGTTTCGTACTCATGTTCCAAAAAACGACCTGTACCAGACCGAAAACCTTTGCGTCAAAAAAATCGACGGAGCCTATGTATTCGCCAATGGAAAAATAAAAGGTAAGGCGGCTGTTTATACGGAGGTTCGTTAGGAATTTCGGAATCGGCAAATCCAGATAGACTCTTGAAAGACCCCGGATATCAAGCCTTTCGGGATGACCGTCATACCCCCCGAAAATGCATTTTCCGTTTTTTACGAGTCGTTCCGGACATTTTTCAGCATTTCTTACATATAACATTTTTTCGCTACTTTCTTAAAGAAAACGGTTCTGAACTGACATGAAGCCATGCCGTCAATACAGTTTCAGAACACGACACCCCCATTAACTCTCTTCCCGATTTATTGAGAGGCTATCGAACTTCTTCCATTATATCATCATAATCGGATTTTTGGAAGAAGCGAAACAAAATTCTGTGAATTGCAAAGTTGAAAAGATTCCTGCAATAGGATAAAATCAAGGGAATTGCGGTCAGCGGCCATAAAATCCATAAGCGTTGACCCAGCCTAGGGTATGTTGATTTACTCTCCTGATTTTCAGCATCGCCCAATTTTACTCAAACGAGGAAACACATGATTTTTTCACCGGTCGAAATTGAAGAAACAGTCAACATGTTCATGCGACACAAGCTGGACGTGCGTGCTATTACGATGGGCATCTCCCTGAGGGATTGTGCATGCGAAGACGGAAAAAGAAGCCGCCAGAAGGTGTATGATAAAATCATGCGTTATGCGGGCAACCTGGTCAGGGTCGGTCAGGACATTGAAAAGGAATTCGGAGTCCCGATAATCAACAAGCGCATTTCCGTCACGCCGATTTCCATGGTTGCAGAACCAAGCGGAGAAAAATCCTACGTTGAATGGGCTGTGGTCCTGGATAAGGCTGCAAAAGAACTCAACATCGATTTTGTCGGAGGATTTTCTGCACTCGTCCAAAAGGGAATCACCCCGGGCGACAGAACCCTGATTGAGTCCATCCCGGAAGCATTGAATTCAACCGAACGCGTCTGTTCTTCCGTAAACGTCGGTACAACCAAAAACGGAATCAATATGGATGCCGTAAAACTCATGGGTGAAATAATCAAAAGGACGGCGGAAGTTTCAAAGGACAAGCCGATAAACGGATGCGCAAAACTGGTCGTATTTACGAACGCTCCAGAAGACAATCCTTTCATGGCAGGAGCTTTCCACGGTCCGGGAGAAGGTGACGCAGTACTGAACGTCGGTGTTTCGGGTCCTGGAGTAATCCTTGCAGCAGCACGCGAATACAAGGGTCGCCCGATCAATGAACTTGCAGACGGAATCAAGAAGATGGCATTCAAGATTACGCGCATGGGGCAACTGGTCGGAACCGAAGCCGCAAAACGTCTTGGAGTCGATTTCGGAATTTTGGATTTGTCTTTGGCACCGACACCGGCAGTTGGAGATTCAGTAGCACGCATCCTTGAAGAAATCGGTCTTGAAGGAGCTGGAGCACCGGGAACGACGGCAGCACTTGCAATGCTCACAGACATGGTGAAAAAAGGCGGAGTCATGGCAAGCACCAACGTCGGAGGATTGAGCGGAGCATTCATCCCGGTAAGCGAAGACGAGGGAATGATAAACGCCGTAAAGCAGCACAGCATCACGCTTGAAAAACTTGAGGCGATGACCTGCGTATGTTCAGTAGGATTGGACATGATTGCAATACCTGGAGACACTCCGGCAACGACCATAAGCGGAATCATGGCAGATGAAATGGCCATCGGTATGGTGAACAACAAGACCACGGCAGTACGACTGATTCCGGCACCAGGCAAAAAACCGGGCGACTGGGTTGAATTCGGCGGGCTCCTAGGCGGTTGTCCGGTAATCGATGTAAACACATTCTCCTGCGCAGACTTCATCAACAGGGGCGGAAGGATTCCTGCACCGATTCACTCATTCAGAAACTAGCCGTTAAAAAAGGAACGTTTTTCCATAAAGGGGACGTTCCTTTTTTTTGCAGAATCGCACGAACCGTGAAACAAATTTTCGTTCGGAGAATGAATGTTTGCCACATTAAACAGCGGTCATTATCTTCCGATAATTTTAAGGTATGGAACAGGTTAAAATAATTCCCGTCGGCAAGAGCAACAGTTTATTTCAGATGACCAAGAATTTCATCACGCCCTATGAAAAACTCTGCGTACAGTTGGTCGAAAAACTCTATCAGAAGGATGCGGACGTTCAGATTGTAGTCCGTGAAATCGGCGATGACGTTTTGATTTGCGGACTTTTCTATTATTCCAAGGGCGGAACCGTACTGCCGTTTTTCCTTGAAAAAGCCTCCGACGTTGAACATGCCATGAAGGATTTTTTTTCAGAGAACCTTGCTTTCTGCGTATCCGGTGAAAAATCCAGCGTCGATTTCGTAAAATTCTGCATCGATTCGGCAAAAAAACAAAGCTTAAAGGAACAGCGCGACTTTTATTTTATGGAAGCAAAAAAGCCACGGATTGAAAAAGTCGAAAAGGACTGTCTCAGTTTCCGACAGTGCACGAAAGACGATTCCGACTTCCTGTTCCCGCTCCAGATTTCATATATAAAGGAAGAAGTCGTTCCTGAAGGCATGGACATAAATCTTTCAGCCGAACGTTTTGCAATGGACCGGCTTTTGAAGGCAGGAAAGATTCATGCGGCAATCGACCAGATCGGAAGGATTGTCTGCAAGTCCCAAATCAACGGAGAAACGGATTCATATCAGCTGATTGGCGGAGTCTTTACGGCGGAACCCTTCAGAAAAAACGGAATTGCAACATATCTGATGGAATGTCTGAAAGTCGAGGCAGCGAAAAAAAACAAGTCCTGCATACTTTTCGTGAACAGAAAAAACGAGGCGGCAATCAGGCTTTATGAAAAATCAGGATTTACAAGGTGCGGCGACTATAAAATCATCTACCTGATGTAGGTGCGGATTTTTAAAGAGCGACAGATTGCAAATCAGCAGTGGGGCTTCGGCATGAAAACAAAAGCATCGGTTTTGCTCTCTTTTCCAAAATCTATTTGCCCTGACCCGTAAGTTTTTTGCGCATATTTAAATATTTCAGCGGTGTGATTCCGCAGAATTTTGTGAAATCGCGGATGAACTGACTATGGTCGTAATAGCCGAGTTCAACGGAAGTTTTTTTCATATCTTCAGGCCGTCCGCTGTTTAGAATTTCCAGAGCCTTTTGAAACTGAATTATCTTGCAGAAAATCTTTGGAGAAAATCCCATTTCTTCAATGAAGATTTTGTTTATGTAACGCCCGGTATAGCCTGTGCGTTCTTCAAGCTCGTGAATCTTTATTTTTCCGTTGGACTCGTATGCAAATTTCTTTACGGCCTGCAAGAGTTCTTTTTTTCCGTAGAGTCTTGCCTTTGTCTTTTCAATCTTCGTGTAGTATTCCAGAAAAGTTTGTATCCGTTCGTGAAAGTCAGTTTTCTGTGCCATGAGATTCAGCCATTCCTTGTCGCCGTTTAAAACTTCTTCCGTGTTGAATCTGTTGTTGAGTAATTTTTTCATCGTAATGTTCAGTAATTCCGGATGATTGCCGGGCATGAATCTGACTCCAAAAACTTCCTTGTGAAAAAGTCTCGGATCCGTCATGTATTCAAGTTTTGTTCCCGCAACGTATGAATGCATGTGTCCAGGGCGTTCAGGATCGTATTCAAAAAGAATGTCTATGCATGCATCAGGAACAATGCGCGGAGAAATTTCTTCGTTCGTATTGAACTGATAAAAATGA
>CACYBG010000255.1 GCA_902772605.1 uncultured Spirochaetaceae bacterium | reverse complement strand
CTTTGTCCTTCCTGCTGTCCTCACATGGGCATTCGGAAAACTCTTCCGCAAAATCGGCTGGATTAAGGACGGAGATTTGACTTTGCAGAACTAGTCGAAAAATCCTAATCAAAAAAATGAAGCTTGCTGGATTTACCTTTGCAACGTGCAGATAGGTCCGGCAAGTTTTTTTTATGCCCGAATTTTAAAAATGGTGTATAATGGTATTAAAGTTCTGGAGCATAAGGGAAAATTTTATGGAAGAAAAATCAGTTTTGAATATGAATGTTGAAGATAAAATTGTTGATGATGCAATGGACGCTGTGTCCGACAAGATGGTTCCGGTTACGGCGTTTTTTGGAAAGATGCTGGGAATCATCAGTAAGGAAACTTTCTGGTCTATTATTAAAGTTGATTTACTGCACAGGAATTTGGTGGCGAACACTGCCAACCTGTACATGAATTACCAAAACAATCTTGTGCTCAGGGAAAGTCAGTATAC
This sequence comes from uncultured Spirochaetaceae bacterium, assembly GCA_902772605.1. Taxonomy (GTDB): domain Bacteria; phylum Spirochaetota; class Spirochaetia; order Treponematales; family Treponemataceae; genus Treponema_D. Next base: position 2,738 of record CACYBG010000255.1, on the reverse strand, counting down.
GCTCGATTCAATCAACACGCAGATTTCCGAACTGAAAAAAATCATAATGGAGCAGGCAGACATTGAAAAAAGGGAAAACTTTGCCCGCGACATGATTTTCAACATGAACAAATTTTCCAGAAAACTTTCCGAAAGCAAAGACAATGTTTATATCGCCCTGGAATCCAGAATCCTTTTGAGCGTCATAAAGGCAAACGAAATTTCTACATCAACTTTTTCGCAGATTTCCGACAAGGAATATTTTGATTCGACCCTTGAAGGATTACAAAAAATGTCCGCATGCATTTCGGATGAAGAATCAAAATGTCTCGAAGGATTTCTGACCGCATATGAAATTGCATCCGAGCTGATTGAAAAGGTCTCGGGTCTGGAAAACGTAAAGGTTCTGAACGGCCCCGAAACATTAAAGACGGCAGGAAAGAAAAACGTTCCCGAAATACTTCAGATTGAACCGGAGCTGCATGAGGAAATCGAAAGTCCGTCGCCCAACCTGTCGCGCTATTCAAACATCCTGCGGAATTACATTTCGGACGTCAATGAACTTGATTCCCTGTTTGAAAAATTTTTCAGCGCAAAAAAGGAGTACGAACTGAACACCATTGAAAGCGGATTCACATCACTCATAATCGATGCAATGGAAAAAGAGAAGAAATACGCGGATTTCACAAATGCAACTGACGAATGTCTGAAGGCAATCAACCTGTATCTGGATGAACACCCCGAAATACAGACTCATTACTCAAAGCTTTCCTATGACGAAAATAAAAAGGAATGCAAGACAATCGACTGCAATGCGCTGATGACAGACTGTCAGGAAAAACTTAAGCGCGAAAATGAAAAGCTCGATGAATACTATCAAAAGGAAAAGAAACTGATTGAATTGAAAAAAGAGGCCGTATCAGCAGAAAATGCTTCAAAAACAAAGAAAAAGGGATTCTGGTTCTTCGGAAAAAAATGAAACGACCGGAAAAATCAGTACGCAGAATCGATTTAAACGACAAAGGGACCTGCCCTTAAACGACCGTGATTAGCCGGATTAGGACAGATCCCCATCTCATTTATGGACGGACCACAACCTTTGCGAGGTTCGGACGCTTTTCCAAATCCTTTTTCAATCCGTCTTCACGGGCCTTGTTTACATAAGCCGGATCCTGGAATGAATACTTGAAATTGGTGTGGACATCGTAAGTTCCCTTCATCAATGCATAGGCATCTTCGGTCATGACCAGCTCTTCATCGGTCGGGATTACGAAAATCTTTGTCTTTGAATCATCGGCAGAAATGCATGTTTCGGCATTACCGGTGAAAGACCATTCGTTTTTCTGGTCGTCGATTTTGATTCCGTAATTTTCAAGTCCAGAGCAAGCCTTCTTACGAGTAATCGGTCCACGCTCACCGACTCCGGCAGTCCAAACGATTGCATCTACATGTCCAAGTTCAGCCATGTACTGACCGATGTATTTCTTAATCCTGAGTGCTTCCATTTCGATTGAAAGCTGACAGAGCTTGTCACCCTTTGCGGCTTCGATTTCAATGTCGCGGCGGTCAGAAAAACGTCCAGTAATTCCAAGGCATCCGCATTTTTTGTTCAAGGCCTTGTCCATTTCATCGGCAGACATTCCGGTCTTCCTCATGATGTAGAACGGAAGTGCTGGATCCAAGTCACCTGAGCGGGTTCCCATGACCAAACCTTCAAGCGGAGTGATTCCCATTGAAGTGTCGTAGCAGACTCCATTTTTCACAGCACACATTGATGAACCGTTTCCGATGTGACAGATGATGATGTTCGTATCTTTCGGATCCTTGTGAAGGAGTACGGCTGCACGTTTTGCGGTATAAAGGAAAGATGTTCCATGGAATCCATAGCGGCGTGCTGCATATTTTTCGTACCACTCGCGGGGAATTGCATACTGGAACGTTTCTTCCGGCATGGTCTGGTGCCAGGCGGTATCCATTATGGCAGCATGAGGAACGTTCGGCATTACCTTCTGAGCGGCTTCAATACCCATGATGTTTGCAGGCATGTGGAGAGGTCCCAAATCGATTACCTCGCGGAAACCGTCAAGAACTTCCGGAGTAATGAGTACAGATTTCGTAAATTTTTCGCCTCCATGAAGAACGCGATGTCCCACTGCACCGATTTCATCCATTGACTTTATGACACCGACTTCAGGATCAGTGATTTCCTTGATTATCAGCTCGATGGCTTCCTTGTGCGTTGGACAGGGAGATTCGATTTCGGTCTTTTTTCCCTTTGCCTTGTGCGTGATGCATGAACCGTCGATTCCGATTCTTTCGACCACGCCGTTTGCCATTACTTCCTTGTTATCCCAATCGTAAACCTGATACTTTGCAGATGATGAACCACAGTTCAAAGTTAAAATCACCATAGCCATAAAAGATTTTACCTCTATAAAAAAAATTATTCGCCATAAAAAACGTTCGTCTATCATTCGCACCTTAAAAAAACAATTTTCAAAGGCATTCAAAACGGTTTTTCACAGTCAACATTTTAATGGAAGAAATTATATAACAAGAATGGCCAAAGGTCAAAGCCTATGGGGAATTATGCCAGGGCTTCAGCATGAAAACCATAGATAAATGCAACACATGAGCGGGTCCCAGTTAACGGCAAGAATCAAGACAAGTTTTTTAACGTTAAAAAACTTGTCCCTAAAGGGCCCTTACTATTTAGACACATTCGCACACATCTGTTACGAATGTGTGTCCCACTCCAT
>CACYBG010000254.1 GCA_902772605.1 uncultured Spirochaetaceae bacterium | reverse complement strand
CGCAAGGTCCTTTCGTTCAAGGCGTGCATGTCATGCATTCCGGAAGGATTCAAGGCGATGGTTCCAGCAATATTGATTCTGACACTGGCATGGACGCTGAAAGCCATGACCGATTCACTTGAAGCTTCAAAATTCGTTGCAGGAGTAATGGAAAATGCCGGCGGAGTAAAGAATTTCCTTCCTGCACTGATTTTTCTGGTCGCAGGTTTCCTTGCATTCTCAACCGGAACATCATGGGGAACGTTCGGCATACTGATTCCGATCTGCATTTCAGTTTTCCCGGATACGTCAGATCCGCTGAGAATCATTTCAATATCCGCCTGTATGGCAGGAGCGGTTGCAGGAGACCACTGTTCACCGATTTCCGACACTACAATCATGGCAAGTGCAGGAGCGCAGTGTGAACACGTAAATCACGTTTCATCCCAGCTTCCATACGTAATCAACGTCGTTGCGGTAGTATTCCTGACATACATAGTCGCAGGACTAACGCAGGGACTTGGAATCTTTGCAAGCGGAGCAATATCATGGGTGGTGGGACTCGTACTTTTGGTCGTCTCATTGATTCTGTGGAAAAAACGCAGCATTGCAAAATCAAAATGAAATCGATGATTAACAGCTTAATTTTCAGGGTTTAAAAATGTTTTGAAAAACGGGGGAGCATATGTTCATAAACAAACTGAATCAAGTTTTCAAGCCGAAGAGGAAGTTTTTTTACATCGAAGCGTCCGATGCAGAACTTGAAGGCTTTTTAAAAAACCGTACAGCTGAAAAACTCTCATGCCATTCGGATTCGTTTGGAACCTATGACAAACCCGGAATTTTTTTCATAGACGGATTCGAACGTCCCGTAATAGGAATCGAATTCAGGCCGGACGATCCAAGGATTGAATATCCGGTCGGTTTGAAATCAACGGAACTCAAGGAATCCTTTTTCTACACGATTGAAACGGACTGCGAAATAAAAATCGACAGGGATTCAATCAGGGAACTTTTTCAAAAGATATCGAACAAAGACGATGCCCACAGGCAGTACAGCGACCTTTCCATCAAGGACAATTCGCCGATTTCTGCTATTTTCCCCGATACCAGCGGCAGAAAATTCAGGATAATCTACGAATGGAAAATTGACGACGACAGGGGAAGCGACGTAATAAAATCGAACCTTGACGGCATGGACAAGGAAGCCCTTTTCCGTTCAGCATTCACGGACAGCATAACGGGACATTACAATTGGAATCACCTTGAACCCTATCTGGAACTTCCTTCCTATGCAGGAATACAGGATTACACTTTCGTACATTTCGACGTAAAGGATTTCCGCATCATAAATGAAGTCTACGGACACATTGCGGCAAACCGAGTGCTTTCAAACATCGTCAAGGCGATGAACTCTGCTGATTTCGTATATACAAGCGCACGTTGCCACAACGACAATTTCGCCATGCTGATTAAGGACATGCCCGAAGACGAAACGGTCGAAAAGCTGGAAAAATTCTTTGCAGGACTTTCACATCTTGAAGAAGATCCGAAGTACAGGATTTACTACCGATGCGGAGTCGTTCCGATGCAGAGGGCCATACTTTCTGGAAACAGGGTCGCCGATGCAGCAAAACTTGCACAGAGCATGGGAAATCACCCGAACAAGACGGACATAATAATCTACACCGACAGGATGCACGACGACATACTTTGGGGAAACTACATCAAGGCATACGTCGATACCGCCATTGCAAACGATGAATTTGAGGTTTACCTTCAGCCGAAGTTCGACATCAGCACTGAAAAAATAAAGGGTGCGGAAGCATTGATAAGGTGGAACTACAGAAATCAGTCTTTCCTTTCGCCGGACAGATTCATACCGTTTTTTGAAAAGGACGGAAACATCGGAAAAGTAGACGATCTTGTACTCAGAAAAATCTGCGAAACCTTCATAAGATGGAAGGATACAGGGCGACCACTCTACCCCATTTCAATAAACCTGTCCCGAAGCCGACTCTACGACACGAAGCTCATTGACAGGCTTACACATATAATCGATTCGATAGGCGTAGACCATTCGCTCATTGATTTTGAACTTACCGAAAGCGCAACCTACGGGGACACCGAACACATGATGCAGGTCCTGGAGGAGCTTCGCAAAAAGGGGTTCAAGATTTCAATGGATGATTTCGGAACCGGATACTCATCACTTTCACTGCTTACTCAGATGCCGCTCGACACGCTTAAAATCGACAAGAGTTTCGTAGATAAAATAGGAACCGAAAAGGAAAGCATAAAGGACATAACCGTAATCAGGCACATCATCTCACTTTCAAAGGAGCTTCATTTTACATGCCTTGCCGAAGGTGCAGAACAGAAATGCCAGATTGAAAAGCTCAGGGACATGGGATGCGAAGTGATTCAGGGGTACTATTACAGTAGGCCGATTCCGATTGCCGAATACGAAAAACGCTATCTGGAACCAGCCGACTGAAAGACCGTTGGTTCGTCCACTTCCGATTGTAAAATCGGTTTACAGCTTTATCTTCCTGATTTGGTTTCCGTCGATGTAATAGACCCATTCGACATCGACGTATGCCTTGCAGCTTTTTTCACCGACGCGGAAGAAATCACCCAAATAATCCCCGTCGCTTGAAAAATATACGTATCCGTCGGTTTCGGGAACAAGCCTTGGATTAAAGGCTCCGATTTCAGAATCAAATTCAACTTCTTCTCCGTTTACGTTCAGTTGCTGGAAATCGTAACTGCTTGTGAAGATAAACCTGTCGCCGAGCATTTCAAAATCCGGGAAACAGATCAAATCATCCGACCTGTAAATCAGCTTGCCGTCTACGAAAAGTCCGTAAAATTCAAAATCAACGAGTGCACACCAGACTGCATGTCCATGCATGTCAAAGCACATGTCCGCAACAGAAACATAGGGACCGAATTTTCCGCTCGGACAGGAAATCCATTCCTCACCCGGGATCAGAAAACAGCTGTCCTTATCGTCATCTTCAACGAACGATTTCATCTCCGCCTTTACTTCACCGT
>CACYBG010000253.1 GCA_902772605.1 uncultured Spirochaetaceae bacterium | reverse complement strand
TTTCGGTGGACTCTTAAACTGCGATGCTTCCGATAAGATTGCTCGTTTCGTCCGCTACTGCGACTGTTTCAACATTCCGCTCCTTACCTTCGTTGACGTTCCGGGATATCTCCCAGGTCCAGAGGAAGAGCAGAAGGGAATCATCCGCCACGGAGCAAAAGTCCTTTACGCATATTCAGAGGCTACCGTTCCGAAGATTACGGTAATCACTCGCAAGGCATACGGCGGTGCATACATCGCAATGTGTTCAAAGCATCTGGGTGCTGATTTTGTATATGCCTGGCCAAAGACGGAAATTGCCGTCATGGGAGCTGAAGGTGCTCTTGGAATCCTTTATGCAAAGGAAATGAAGGATCCGACTCAGGCAGCCCTTGTCGCACAGAAGTCACAGGAATACAAGGAAACAGTCATGACTCCTGATGTTGCGGCAAAGAGAGATTACATCAGTGAAATAATCAATCCTGAAGATACGCGCGAACGTGTGGCCCGCTCACTTGAATTCCTTGAAGGAAAATCACAGAGCAACATTCCTCTCAGAAAGCACGGAAACATTCCACTGTAATTTTTCAGTAGGCAAGTTAAAAAAAGGACCCTGACCTTAACAAAGCCGGGGTCCTTATTTTTTTTACGGATGCTGAAAACCAAATGCATCGATGAAGAGGGGCGTGATATCACCCCCTCCGCACGAAATGGAGACTATTCCTCAAACGTGTAGCGACAGCCGATAAACCTGTCTTCATTCGTCGCCAGATTATGCTCGTAGAATTTGCGTACAACCAGATTGTTCGGATAATCCTTTAACTCATCCGGAACTGGAGTATTTGCAATAAAATCTGCAACTTCCTTATCCGAGTTTTCCACGTTCAGACCATACACAGGATTTTTCGTCCATGTGATTTTTCCATCGGAATACTCAACGTCCATATAATAATTGGCACCGAAAACATTTTCCTCGCTTACGGCATCGTAAACGTCAATCCATCTTCCAGTCACCGAAGTTCCAGAGTCAGACAAAACATATTTCAAGTCGGGACTTGGCTTTGTCCATCCCGTCACGACCAAAACGTCTCCGACAGAAGAAAAACGTTCGACCGATTTTTCTGACGGATTGAATATGAATGTACCGACCGGATCGCAATAATTGAATCCCTCGTCCCAAGGTCCCCATGTGAACGAATAGAAATCTGCCACAGACTGAACGTCAACATCATGCCTTGTGATTTTTTTTGCACCGTCCTTTATGGCAACGGTAATTCTGTTGTTATCCTTGATAGATTCAGACTCAAAGGAAATGCCGTTTGGAGAAAGGCTTTTCCCGGCATCAATTTCAGAAGAGAAAACCCAATATGCATAAAGCAGGAATTCTTTTTCCGGAAATACCTGTACCCAGTATCCTTTCTTGCCATCTACAACAGACTCCGCACGATCAAGTCCGGCAACATAAACGACATCACCCTTGTTCAGTTTTTGCTCACCGCAAGATGAATTCTCCTTTGGATGATAACGCAAAGCAACATTGTCCTCCAAAACCTTAACTTTCAGGAATGTCTGTCCATTGTCACCGGCAACTTCTTCTCCCTTTTTTGAACAACCGATGAATAATAACGGAATCAAAACCAACGCAAACAGAACTTTTTTCATTTTTACTGCTCCTAATAATTTTATGGCATTCATAATATCAGCAATCTTTCAGTAATTCAACAAACTAAAAAATTAAATAAATCCCCCAAAAAACGGACTTTTTAAGGTTCCGGTTAATATTTATTTTTAGGCAAATTACCGACTTAACAAAACTTACAGACATGCAATTCTAAGGAACCGCTGATTAATACGGGAAGCATTAACCAACGGTTTCAGAGACAACTTAAAAATATATTTTTACTTGTTCTTTTTTACGTCCTTTTCCGATTCATCATTTTGGAACGCCCTGACTCCTGCAAGCTGTTCGATTGGAGCATAGGTTACACCGTCCTTATCGATCCAACCCTCTCTGTAATTGCCATTGTCATATTTGCTGTTCGTTCCGATGACCTTGACGTATTCACCTCCATCAATGTTAACGGTTCCTCTGTCTGTCGTTACCCAGTGAACGTCCTGCCTCTGGGAATTTTTATAGGTGATGTTGAATTTTATTGCAAGACAGTAATCCGTAGACGACCTGTCAAGCTCATTGATTTTGTCGGCAATCTGCCTGTAAGTATATCCGTTGATATACTGTTCATATTTGATTTTATAGTTTTCACATACGAAATCCGTAACGACGCACTGATCGGTTTTTGTGAAATTTGATTTTTCACTGTTTACGGTAAGCGGCGTAAATCTGTCATCGCCGGTCTTGCTTTTTACCGTATTGATTATGCCAGAAATAACAGTAACATAGCACCCCTGCTGATGAAGCTTGACCGTAGCGGAATTTCCAAGCAGGACATCATTTCCATATTCATCCATCAGGCCGACCATGTCCGCAGGGATGTTTTTCAATCCATACAGATCGACGCAATTAATCGGGTCACCATTACAGTAAGCATACCAGTTTCCTCCGTCGCGAATCGGATCCTCAGTCGTGAAAATCGAAAGTGACGGCGAATATGAACGGAATCCATAATTATATGTTCCGTCAATCGAATCAAACTTTTTTCCGCTGAATGCAATGTCCGCACCAAAGGATGATGCAGTTCCGGCGGATACAAATCCCTCGTCAAGATTTCTACCCGTTGAAAAATGCGGCTGACCATTCAATCCGTAATTCACACCGTAAGCAAAGTCACCCTTTTCACCGACAGCGGCACGAATGCTTCCACGAACGTCGGTACAGAATGCAAATACATCTTCACTGACTGCACGTTCCTTTGTATACGAATATCCATCGTTGAACTGAGCGACAAGACTTCCATTTCCGTACAGATAATATCTGTCGAAATTACATTCAGATGCAGAAGAAATTCCGCGACTCCTTGCAGACTCCGAACGCTTTCCATCGATATCCCTGAAACGGATTCTTGATTTTTCACCTCCCTGGTTCAATGACGAATCAAATGAATTTCTCTTGTCCTGCCACTCACATACTTTATCGAAAGTAAATCCATCGTACAGAACATGACTGAAAGAACCGTCCGATCCCTTGCTAAAGATTTTCCTTCCAAGACAGTCGTATCCGTATTCCCTTGAATAATAGGTTTCAGTCGCATAATCAGAACCTGTACTTGATACAACGCGATTGTTCTGCGAGTATTTCCAATCCTGCTTTTTCAACGCTGATTTTCTTGAAAGCTGATTTCCATTTCCATCGTAACGTATCGAAACTGGAGACGGTCCAAGAATTCCCGTCAGACGGTTTTCAGCATCGTATTCGTATTCCATTTTTCCGGCAGGCGTAATTTTTGAAATACGGTTTCCATTTTCATCGTAAGAATATGTTTCAATCCAAACGTCCTGAACTGAATCAAGCAGATTGGTTGAAAGACCGATTTTTGCAAGCAGCTCAGAAGCCTTTTTCTTCACGTCTGAATCAACGTCAGATTTTTCCAGCACGATTGATTCACAAGGAATCTTTCCGCATTCCAGAAGTTCTGATTTTGCTTCATCAAGATAAGGCTGAACGAACGGAAGTCCCGCCCTTGCAATTCTTCCATGCTCATCGTATTCATAAGTTGAAAACTTTCCGTACTTATCGAAATTACAGACAATGCGTCCATCATTTCCGTAAACGGTACCTTCAACAAAGATTATGTTTCCAGCACGATCCTTCTGATATGTCAACACCGGACGGCCAATCTCATCGTATTCATAACATATTTTTGATGAAGAGCTGTCACATGAAGAAACAAGCTGTCCAAAATCATCATAATCAAAAGTGCGCCTAAAACCACCCTGAGAGATTGACTTCAACGCTCCGTTTCCAAAATAATCGTACTGTGATGTACGACCGTCAGCCGTCATCGAAACAAGTCTGCCGAATCCATCATACGAATAATCGATTTTCTTTTCACCGTCAAAAACGGTAGAAAGATTGTGTGCCATATCGAAACCGTAAATTTGCGTTCCATAGGCATTTTCCATCCTTGAAATTGAACCCATGGAATCATAGCTGATTTTTTCACAGCTTCCGTCGGCAAAAAGTTTTTCCCGTGAATTTCCCCTGCCTGATTTTTTAACGGTCATTTTCTTTCCATTGAAATCAGTATACACGGTTGCACCCTTTTTCCTGTCAATTGCAACAGAACTCTTTTTTCCAAGCCTGTCCGTAACCGACACAAGGTTTCCATAAGCATCATATTCGTTGATTCTGACATTTCCCTTTGCATCGATTATTTTCTGCTTACGGAAATCCTTCGAATATTCATAAGATTCAACAAGCTGGCCGGCTTCAATAACCCTGATTAAATTTCCGGCTGCATCGTATTCATAATTCGTTTCAGGTTTTGCACGTCCCTTTTCAGAAATCATATTTCCAGATTCATCATAAGAGTATTCTGAAACCGTTCCGATATTATCAACGATCTTTAAAAGATTTCCGCCGGCATCATAGCTGTATTTCGTAAACCGTTCACCGATTTTTACGGATGAAATCTTATTGTATGCATTGTAGGAAATTTCAACCGGAAGATTCCCATTTTCAATCAGTATGCAATTTCCCTTTTCGTCATAAACATACTTTGCACCCGAAACAGAATCTTCAAACAAATCGCCCCAGGCATTCATTTTGCTTTCGACATGAATTCCACCGATATCCTGAGCAATTATGTTGTTCCGCTTATCAATCGAAACGTTTTTTTCATAAACGGAATTTCCGCGGGAATCCGTATTTTTCCGCACGACTTCCACGCCCATCGAATCGAATGAAAACAGGTCTGTACCCGATGCCGATTTTTTCGTTACGGTACTTATTCCTTCCGCATCAAGATATTCATATTCATTCTTTTCACCGTTGATGAAAGTTTCAGACTTGAGTCTTCCGGTTTCATCATAAATATAATCGACAATCTTGGAATATGAATCGGAAATGCTTTTCACCCTGTCGTTTGCGTTATCCCATCCATAATCAATACGACCGCCATACGCACCGGTTTCATTCTTAAGGACTCCAGCCGATGAATATTCACATGAGACTGAACGACCGGTTGAATCCTCGATTTCATCATTGAATCCATATTCGTTCGTCCTTACCTTTGTCTTATGGCCGGCAGCATCGGTAATCGTTATGATCTTTTTTCCATTCGAATATGAAACGGAATAATTCTTTTCATAAGATTTCCCGAATTCTTTTCCGGTAGAATCCACAAAGTTGACTTTTATGGAAGAAATCGAATCCTTTTTGTAAGTATAGGTCCGCTTGACTCCAGCTGCATCAAGTTCTGCCGCATCACCGTGGTTCCAATCAATCATGACCTTTACTTTTCCAGACGGATAATATTCAATCGTCCGTGAAAGATGCAGATTGTTTTCAGCAGCCTCCTCGTTTATTCCGGAAGCACTTTTTACAGAAGTCAAAAGATGCCTTGAATCGTAAGAGTATTCAAAAACCTTCGTGTGTCCGTTAATCAAATCCTTCTGGACTTTCTTCACCAAATCCTTGCGGCTGTTGAATTCATTTTTTTCATAAAGGTTTCCCGGCAATACGGCAGTCTGAATCTTATTGTCATCCGTATAACTGAATCCCCATGAATAACCGTCCTTCGTGTCATAGGAAATTATTCTGTCCTGGGAATCATATCGATAAACACCGTTGCTGTCGGAAATCAAGAGTCCATTGTCATCGTAAACATAAGTTTCATTCTTGTTGATTCCCCTAGCTGAAACTACACGACCGGCTGCATCCCTTTTATAAGTCTGGATGACCGATCCTGCGCGGACAATCTTTTCCAATCCTCCGTTTTCATTGTAAGAAAATTCCGTTTTGATTCCATCGCGGTCAACATATGACGAAAGAAGATTGTAAGGCTGAATGTATGACCAACGTTCGCTTGAACCGTCGCTGTATTTTGCACAGGCCAGATTTCCATATTCGTCATAAGAATAGGAGACTTTTCTATACGGGTCAGTAAGGCTTTCAACCAGTCCCTTTTCATTATAAGTCCTCTTGACGGAATATCCCTCGCCAGATTCTTCATTGGTAATTTTATCATCGGAAAAATCATAAACGTAACGATTTCCATCCGGATCAGTATATATGGTCTTTCCGATTTTTTCATTTATTGAAAAAGATTCGCTGAATCCTTCTTCGTTCGTTACCTCACATACACGCTTTTTTCTGTCTTCTCCGCTTATGCTGTAGTCGATTTTTATGAAGGTTCCGTCCGGTTTTATCATGCGAATCAAATCACAGCCAGAATCATAATCGTATGCAAACGCATCACCGTCGGCATCGGTAAATGAGACCAACGACCCATTTCCATCATAAGCATAAGAAACGGATATCGATTTCCTTATGTCGGTGATTTTGGAAATGCGGTTGTTTTTCCATTTCACGTCCATCACGGGAGTTCCATTTTTTTCAACGGAAATTACGCGACGAACGTTATTTTCAATTACATCAGAATATTTAAATTCCAATGAAGAAGAAAACCTGTCTTCAATCTTTACAGGCATTCCCCATTTATCAAAATGTTTTGCACGACCGTCAAGGTAGCGGACAACAAATCCATCACCTTCACTTTCGATGTAAATTTTATTTTCCGCATTTGCACTTACACCCTGATAGTTTTTCTTGCCGTCTGAATATTCAAAAGTAAAAAGACTTCCGTCATCTTCAACAAAAACCAGACAATCCAAATTCAACTTGCCTGAAACATCTTCATAACCGTGAACCGAATATATGTTTTGCTGCAAATTGATTTTTGCCAGCTCATCCAGTTTTTCGACCCTTCTTTTAATTCGGGAAATCTGAGATGCAATATTTCCGGCTTCCTTTACCGATTTTAAATCACCACCGTTCGATATTAAGGTCGTACGTGAACTTGAATATTTCTTTTCATATTCTGCAAGTTTTCCTTTCAGATAATCATACGACTTTGAACTCGTTCCCCTGATGATTCTTGAATCAAAGCTTGAATGCCAATTTTTTCCCAACGCACCGTCTGGATATTCCTGAGAAGTGTAATTTCTCTTAACGTCAAAAACGCTGCTTCCATAATTTACGGAAATGTCGATGTCACCCGTATAAAACTTTCCATCCGTAATCATTACGGGGTCGCCTACGGTTTTGGACGGAAACACCTTTTCCTTTGCCTTTTCCACCGGACCTTGTTCGATTAAATTCAATCCCGATACCGATGTCTTGATTTTTTCATATGCCTCAAGAATTTCAGACAGTGATGATTTTGAATGGTCGTCCATTTCACTGTTTATTTTTTTTGAAAGAAGAATCAATGCCCTTTCTGCATTTTTACGTGCAGTTTCAGCAGGATTCGGTTCGGATGATTGGGAACTGCCTGATGAAGAACCGGAATTTGAACTTGCCTCCGATTCTGAACCTGAGCTAGAGTTTGTCTCTGATTCAGTATCGCCATTCGTTCCCTGAGAAGAATTTCCTGACGATGTTGAACCGCCGCTTCCAGAACTCCCGCTGCCAGAATTTGAACCGGAAGATGTCCCGCTTGGTTTTGATGCAGACGATGATGTTCCGCTGCTTCCAGAGTTTCCACCGCCAGAAGAAGTGCTTGAACTTGAGCCGCTACCGCCCGTAGAACTTCCGCTTCCCTGTGAACCGGTATTTCCGGTTGACGGAGTAGTTACGCCAAGTCCTCCTCCATATTCATGACTGTTTCCATCACGATAATCCGACCCTATTGCCGGAAGCAAATTCGAACAAACAGTAAGTCCTGCAACAAAGGTTGCGAGAATCTTCTTGTCTTTACTTTTAATCATACATCTCCTTTTGAAATGTTTGGAGCCCAAATAAGCGTTGAGCTCCAGCTGTTTTTAAACTTCACATCGTAAAGTTTAATTCCATCAAATCGATTTTAAATGACCGCATCAATGATTAACTCTGTAAAAACCGAAGGTCATTTAAATCCGTTTTCCATGGACTGGGCAAATCCACATGAAAATCAGAAATCATAATTTTCGAAAAGCCTATCCATAAGAGTTCCCTTCTTTTCTTTTGTCAGAACATAACTTTTCGAATCCTTTACAAACGAACACATGTTTTTAAGATCGTTCCCGTTGCAGTAGTAAGGGGAAAAGTCCATAATCAAATCATTTGCATAATCAACCGAACAGAAATAAATTCCAAGCGGAATATTTTCATTTGTTCCTGCATAAAAACAGACAGCTTTTTTTATTGAAGAAATCAAATTGTTTTTATACGAAACAAGATTCGAAATTTTTCGTGCAAGCAAATCTGCAAATGATGCAAGATTTACATACACAGGATTGCTAACGGATTCAAAGCTTCTGAAATTTTCAGTACCGGACAAAACCAGTTCCCTGATTTCTTCTGCAATTTCACCGTTTGAAATGAACGATGCAGCACTTGAAGCAAAACTTTCGAATGAAGAAAATACATTTTTTATCTCAGACAGATCTATAACTGGAAAATCATTTTTCATATCATCAGAAAGCACGCTTGCAATTATTTTACCGGCTTCTTTTCCGTCCCTTGATTTTGAAAGCGTCGTTGAAAACACCTTCGTATAGTTGAAACCCGATTCAACCTGAATTCCCTGCGTACCGACAAAAGATTCCGCGACCTCTGGAAATTCATAAACGACTTCCAGTTCAGAAGCAAAACATGTATCATACGCAAGCAGATTCAGTTTTTCACCATCCATTCCATTTTTTATTGCTGATGCAACAACACAGTTTTCCATGAACGTATCGTCGCCATCATCCAGTGCAACGGCACGGATTTTGTCTTTACGGGAGTTTTCATTTCTATATCCAGTTCCATGTCCCCAGACAAAAAGTCCATAATGTTCCGCCGGATAATCCGTCTTTACGTTTTTCATGAAAAGCTCAAGTGTCTTTGGACTGCCCATATCCAAAAACGCTTCATGCTTTAATCCGATTCCTAAATCTGCACATGAAATTCTCCTTGAACGGATTTCGTTATTCATCCCTTTTACGTCCCTGACAATTTCATACATTCTGCAGCCATGCCATTCATCCAAATCATTACAGTCTTTATAATCGTTGCGATCAAAGAGAACAATAACGTTCATCTGACTTGAATCGAAATCCGCTGCTTCCATTTCGTTGAAATCTTCCAACGCAGCACTTTCCAAATTATTGTCGGCCGCCATATAAACCATAAACGTCCAATTCTTTTTTTTCTGAGCAGATTCCTTACTCGGAGCGGCAGTGCTGATACCGTCAAGCATTCCAAAAGTACACGAATTGAAATCAATGATTGCAGTCAAGAAAAATGCAATCAAAAAAATCTGCGGAACAAACAATGCTTTTATTTTTTTTACCATCCGACACTAACTCCAAGAGGATCAATCCAACAGCTTCCATCCTCATAATTTAATCTTGTAAAATGAACGAAATCGAGTTTATATGTACGATCGACATTCGCTCCCAACACATCATCCAAAGACAGGATGATTTGCTTTTCTTCTCCCGGCATGAGTCCCAAATCAACGGATGCACTCAGAAGACTTGGAATACCGCATGATTTTCCGTTCGAATCGAATAACATGAATGAAACGACTCCGGATTGAATCACCCTGTCGGAATTGTTTACGACATCAATATATGCTCCGGCAAATTTATGGAC
>CACYBG010000252.1 GCA_902772605.1 uncultured Spirochaetaceae bacterium | reverse complement strand
TATGGGGACTTCTGCACGGCATTTATCAGGTTTTTGATGATATGGTAAAACCTATTAGAAAATATATTCCTAAATTCTTCCAGCTTCTTCTTGTGCTTGCTGCGGTTTGGTTTGCATGGATTTTTTTCAGGGCGTCGAGTCTTCGGGAATCTCTTCTTATCATAAAAAAGATTTTTACGGATTTTAATATTTCTTCTGCATTCGGCAACACGAACTCACTGTATGGCCTTGACCGTCCGAATATTCTTATTTTGCTTCTGTCGATGGCGCTGCTGTTTTCCGTTGATTTTTTCAATTATAAAAAAAGAAATATCAAGACCTATATTCTTTCGCATGAATGGTATCTTCAAGTCGGAGCTTTTGTACTCGGGGTTCTTTTTGTTGCGGTTTTTGGAATTTACGGAAGAACTTACGATGCCGCAGGATTCATTTATTTTCAGTTTTAAGGGAGTACGGAAATGATTGGCAAAAAATATTTCAACAGAAAAAATGCAGGTCGTGCCGGTGCAGTTATTTTGACTTTGTTCTTGATTATATTTTTTTTGAACTGCGCATACAAAATACTTCAGAACGATTATAGCGTCAAAAAATTTAAGATGTTTTTTTCCGGAAAAACAGACTACGAGGTAATGTTTTTTGGTTCAAGCCATGTAATAAACTCAGTGTTTCCAATGCAGCTTTACAATGATTATGGAATTGCCTCATACAATATGGCATCACACAACTCTCGTATACCGGCAACTTATGGGACTTTTAAGCTTTCTCTTAAGTATAAAAAGCCAAAGATTGCTGTTTTAGATGTATTATGGGGAAACGGAAAAGCGAATTCAACAAAATTAGATTCTGCGCATAAAATATTTGATGCCTTTCCGCCGAGTGTTAGTAAGTTTGCTGTTTTAAGCGAAATTTTTAAGGAGAGCAGTTGGGACGAAAATGATGAAAAACGTCCGAATGTCATGGAGCTTTTAAATCCGTTTTCCTTGTACCATTCGCGTTGGGCAGAAAAAGACATAAAGCTTTCGTCCTTATTTGATTTTTCATATAACAGGGAGCTGGGTGCGGAGTCAAGAATTGCAGTTTCCGTACCTGACAATTTTAAATTGGTTGATAAAGACTCTGTTTCTTCCTTTGAGTTTGAATATTATTGGATAGAAAAATTCATTACGTACTGCAGGGATCATGATATAATACCGGTTTTAATTGCCGTGCCATTTCCTGCAACAGAGTATGATCAATATGTAATTAAAGGAGTGGAAGACGTTTCTAAAAAATTTGATGTTCCGTTTATAAATTTGTTTTATGAAAATACAGTGGATTTTGATACTGACTGTTATGACAAAAACAGTCATCTGAATCCAAGCGGGGCAAGGAAAGTAACGGACTATCTTGGGCGTTACCTTAGCGAGAATTTCAATTTAACGGATTACCGTTCAAATCCAAAGTATGCAAAGAACTGGAATGAATGGTATGCCGATTACAAAGCTCTTTTGCATGAAAATCTCAAACGCCAAAACAATCTGAAAAATGTACTAATGCTTTTAAATAATTCGAATTTTACGGCAGAAATAAAAATTTCCGACCGTTATAAACTGGATGAAGTCGAACAGAAACTTGTTTCTCAGGTTTCAGAGGCTTGTTCCCTTCAAAACGTTTCGTATGAAAAAAATGAAAACTGCGATGTAGCAATTGCCGTTTTTGATGCAAATACACGGAAACCGGTTGATAATATATTTTTTAACAAAGATTCTTCTGGCGCTCTTGTAAAAGTTGATATGTCGGAAAATAAGGCAATAGAGGATGCCCGCGTTTTATATAAAAACACTGCCCGCCTAGACGTAAAAAATTGCGGTGCAGCAGATAATGCCATAGAGATTCTGACGAATTCATCCAATAATAAATTTGAGTGTCCGTCCTGGTACAAAACCGAAACGGGTGTTGGTCAGTGGCTCCACAGCGATGAAAAGTCCGTAGACTTCAGTTTCAAATGTATTGGTAACGGTAATTTGGAAATACTCCTTCGCGGCAAAGATTTTCACGATAATAAAGGTGCCCGAATTCCGATGAAAGTAAATTATACGAAATTAATGATAAATGACGAAGTTATTTTTTCAGAACCAAAGACGGTATGGCATGATCAGTCTTTTAAATGGACAAAGCTAGTGCAGGACGGCGAACTTATAAAGGTTCATGTTGAATGGGAGGCATGTGAGAATTAGGAAACCTCTCAAAGCCCCCATCACGGCATTTCTCCGTTATTTTGTTTGTGGTCATTCAAAATTTTACAGAGGATGCCTTTTTTT
>CACYBG010000251.1 GCA_902772605.1 uncultured Spirochaetaceae bacterium | reverse complement strand
TGTCCCAATGAAATTTTATTTCAGTTTTATAGTTAATTCATAACACAAAGGCAAATCCCAGCGTCGCTGTTTGTTGCCTTGCATACATAAATTATACCACATTTTCGCAATTTTTGTTAGTGCAAACGCGCAGTACAAAACAGGAGTTGCAAAATGTGGAACGGGTCGCGTATGAGCGAAAACAACGCTTTCATTAAATTGCAGGAATCGGCTAACGGCAGGGTGTCCGTTAAGTTACAGAAAAATCAGTTTGCAAAGGATGGGACTGAAAGCTACTACGGCAAAGTGGAACGCTACACCTACAGCACCCAGAATATCCTGGATGCTATGGCAGATGCAGTTCCGCTTGTAGATTTGGGAACGGTTACAAGTGTTTTGAATGCCTATGCAAACACTGTCCTTAAAGTCCTTGCAGCGGGGAATGCAGTTAAATTCGGAGAACTTGGAACTTTCTATATTGCAGGGAAAGGCACGGTAGAAAGTGGAAATGGTAAACCTAAGCTTACAGTCAAGTTTTCAGCAACACAAACTTTGCGCGATGCTGTTCAGAATGTGGAAATCGCATCTTCTGAATATGTCGCTCCAAGCGGAATGATTACAAACGTTACCGATGTTGCAACCGGAAAAGCTGATGGAAGCTTGACTTCTGGCGGGTCTGTTCTGGTTGAAGGTTCAAGCCTAAAAGTTGGCGGAGAAAATTCGGGAATCTGGTTCGCTCCTGTCACTGAAAGCGGAGAGATCAACAGTGATGAAAGTTTATGGATAAAGGTTGAATCTGCCTTGATTTACAATCAACCTTCAAAACTTCTGTTTGCTCTTCCACAGAGTCTTTCTGACAGTAAATACAAGATTGTTGTCCGTACACGCTATGCCGGGAAATCTGGTTACGAGCGGAAATATCTTGTTGAAGCAGTCTCAGGAACTGTAACACTTGCTTAAAAATCGGTTCAGGCGGTTTGTTCAGCTTTGGGCAAGCCGGCTGATAATCAACATCTTAACTATTTATTTCGAGGCGAAATATGAAAATCGAAAATATAAAGAATATCATCGATGACGGATTCAACGCGGAACTTGTTGAAACAGCAATTTTTACAGGCCTGCTTGAAATTCCACTTATCAAAAATCCTTCGGAATTCATTATTCCAAAAGGGATGATTCCGTTTACAGAGTGCAATAAAAGCGAAACTCACGAGGAATTTGTCTGCTTTTACGAACACGATTTGTGTTTCCGCGACATTCTGACGGCAACAAAAGAGCAGATTGCCAAATTGAAACAGTTCAAAGGTGTAATTTCTCCAGATTGCAGTTTGTACTACGACATGCCATTGGTCTTACAGATGACAAACACATATTTAAATCGTCAGGTTGGTCATTATTTGCAGACTCAAGGCTTGAATGTGATTCCAAATGTCCGTTGGGGAGATGAACGCACATACACCAGAATCTTACCCGATGAACCACCTTTCGCGTTTTTGGGACTTGAAAAGCATGGAATCTATTCGCTTGGAACTTACGGCTGCTGCAAATCTGCTGAATACAAACATCATATGAGGGAAGGACTTCGGAGCTTTATTAAAGAAATAAATCCAAAAATCATTCTTGTTTATGGAGCAATGCCAGATTCAATCTTTGGAGAGTTCAAAAAGGATGTTCAGTTCGTTCATTTTGACAACTGGACTAAATTACAGCACAACAAGGGAGGCAAACAGAATGGGTAGCGGTAGAAGTGGTATTTATTATACAACACATGGTAGCCGTATGATTCATCACAAAGCTTTAATTCACAGCCTTGAAGGTGAATATACAACGCCATCAAAGAAAGATGTGCCTGTTCGCTTAAAAAGTGGCGGGCATGGACAGGATGCTATAGATTTTATGGACAAAAACGGTATAGAATACAATATCGTTAAGACATATAAAAATGGTGTTCGTGTTGGCAATGTACCGAATCATTGGAAAGACAACAGCAAGCGAAAAGGAATTGGTCAATCTTGGTTCCCTAAATCATGGGGACAAAAGGACGTAGTTAAGGCCGCAGAACATGTACTTGGCTTAAAGCATAATTCTCACGCAAGTGATGGTAAGAAACTTTATGGCAAATACAAAGGCGTTTGGGTTGTTGTCATAAAAACAAATGGAACAGTAGGTTCTGTTTTTCCAGACAGCAATCAGTCAGACAAGCATAGAAGGAGCTAATTATGAAACAGTTTTTTGATAGTGATGATGAATTCCATTCAGCAATGGAAGAAATAATAGAAAAAGTGCCAACGACAACAACTAAAGAAATTTTCAGGTCTTTTTTGAATATAAGACCTAAAGTATTTGATGAGTGTTATTGGCAACTTAATGAGTTCCATAAAGAATTTTCTACATACATAGCAAATCATCTTACAGAAGCAATTGATTTCATAAAGAATGATTGTTCTGAATTTGATTTTGTATTACTTTCTGAAATATTTGATGAAATTGTAGAAAAGTCAAAAAGCAGAGAATTTATAGAAATCCTGCGAGAAACTGCAAAAAAATATCCAAATGCATGTGAAGAGTATAATATCATTACTTGTATTGATGAGGCAGAAGGATATTTTTAATTTTCATAATGAGTGGGATGGAAAAAAATCGAAAGGAATATTAATATGGACTATATCGCTTTAAGCAAAGAAATCTCTTACACTCTTCGGCATGCACCGTGGGAGTACGA
>CACYBG010000250.1 GCA_902772605.1 uncultured Spirochaetaceae bacterium | reverse complement strand
TTCATCGGATTTGGAACCATGCATCCGGATTATGAAAACTATGAAGCCGAACTTGAAAGAATCAAGTCCGAAGGATGCAAGGGCATAAAGCTTCATCCCGATTTCCAGCGCTTTCAGGTTGACGACCCGATTATGGACGGAATCTATCGGAAAATCGAGGAGCTGAACATGGCCATACTTTTTCACGCAGGAGACAGCCGTTATGATTTTTCAAGTCCGAAGCGTTTCCTTAACCTGATTCAGAAACATCCCGACATGAAGGTTGTTGCCGCTCATTTCGGAGGATATACGGAATGGGAAAATTCGATGGAATATCTTGTCGGAAAGAACATTTATTTCGATACGTCCAGCACCCTTTGGAAACTCCCGGCGGAAAAAGCCCGTCAAATGATAGACGCACACGGATATGAAAAATTCCTGTTCGGTTCCGATTTCCCGATGTGGGATTTCGGAGAGGAACTTGAACGCCTTAATGCACTTGGTCTGAGCCGTGAACAGATGGATGCAATCCTTTACGGAAATGCAATGAAACTTTTGGACGGACTTTCGTAAGCTGTTCAGAAATATTTTGTCTTTCAAAAAAATAAGCGGACGACCCGTTTTGGAAATCATCCGCTTAAAAATCAGCACTGTTAAAATCAGTTGAAATTGCTGTCCAGGTCGCAGCCGTATACATAGAAATTGTACTGCGCACCTTCAAAAATCGGTTCCTGGTTTCCGATGATTACCGCCACCCTGTTTTCGTAAGGATTCTTGATGATTCCACAGACTACGGTACGGTACGAATATACGTCTTCAACTTTTGCCAGAACCTTTTTCTTTGAACCGTTCTTTATTGCAGAAACTATGTAATCGGCCTTAGGGAACATATCGACTTCCGGATCGGTCTTGCGTTCGGCGAATTTAACCGATGCATCGTATTCATTTCCGTTGATTTTTATCGGAAGCTTTTCGAATTTCGTCTTTACGTATTCAATGTTGTATTCCTTGCATTTCTTTATGAAACTTGCGTCGGGACCGCTGTCTTCGGTCGAAGTCCTCCAAAGCATTTCGTCGGTTACAAGGTCCTGAATGCAGACTATGTGGTCGGTGCTTCCCTTTCCATCGTTATAGTTGACGATATAGTAGGCCATCTTTCCGTCCTTTGAAAAACCGATGCAGTAGAAAAGCGGATTTTCCCTTCCTGTGCCGTAAGGATACATCTCCTTTTCATTCGGGAAAAACTGAAGCGGATGAACCTGCATGTTTGCAAGATCGATTTCATCGTACTTATCGACAATGATTTCCTTTTCGACCTTTACGATAGTCTCAACTTCCTTTTCCGGAACTTCATCAGCCTTTGCATTTTCTACGGCCGGTTCAGCAGTAACGGCAGACGATTCATTTGCCTGCGCCGCCTTGTTTTCTGGAGCCTGAGCCGACTCTTTTTTTTCAGGACATCCGGTCAGTCCAAGGACAACAAGCGAAATGCAGATAAACACTGAAAAACATCTCTTCATGAAAAATCCTCCAAATCAAAAAATTGAAATGAAAATAATTTAGGGAACTGTCGATTGGATTATCGAACAGTTACATTATCTTTGAATGTGAGTCATTCTGTCAAGTAACGGCAGTCGAAAAAATATGGACGTACGAATCAGTCCTTTGCCTTCAGCGATTCCACCATGTCGATTTTAACGAGGGATTTTCTCATAATCAGGTTTACGAAAAGCATGAACATGATTGAAGCACCCACGGCAAAAAAGTATGACGAAGGATGAACGGAGCGTCCCCACATGATTACGTCGACCTCGATTGCATGAACGACAAGCGAATGAAGCGGTCCTCCGAACAGAAGTCCTATCAGGGTGCCTATTACGGTGAGCACGTTTATCTCACGGAAAATGTATTTCCTCGATTCCTTTTCCGTATATCCCAATACCATGAGGGTTGCAATCTCCCTTTTCCTTTCACATATGTTTATGTTGGTAAGATTGTAAAGCACGATGACCGAAAGCAGTCCCGATGTCATGATGATGACGAATACCACCACGTTGATTGCCGCAATGTTTTTCCTTGCACTTGAAAGAAGGCTGTCTATCCACATGGCATAAATTACGCTCGGACTTTCCATGAGAGACGATACCGTTTCCTGATTGTTCGCTTCATCCTGGAAATTGCATAATGCGGCATTGAATACGGGAGCCTTTCCGAAAACTTTCCGATAGAGTCCATCGGTCATGTAAACGATACCGTACATGTAACATTCGGTGATTCCGGAAATCCTGACGCTTGTGGAAAATCCGCTTCCGTTTTCAATTTTGATTTCATCGCCCGCCTTTACTCCAAGGACTTCGCACTGTTTTTCGGTAATGACAACTCCGTCGTCATCCAGCCTGATTTCATCATGTCCCTTTCTTGTACGCAGCACCATGAACGAATCGATTCGGTTTTCATCAGCTGGAACATAAAGCGTCATGGCAAGTTCTTTTTCTCCCTTACTGATTTTTACGTTTTCACCGGAAACCTTCATCCAGTCGGAAACAATTTTTTCATCCGAAAGCATTTTCTTTATGATTGCATCGTTTTCAAATGCGGAATCGTCATTCAGAAGCAGTGAAACGTTGTAGATTGAAAGCTCGTCGTATTGGACCGCAAGAATGTCCTGAAGCGAATTCCTTAGGCCGAATCCTGCGACAAGAAGAGCTGAACATCCAGCAACTCCTGCAAGTGTCATCCAAAGACGTTTCTTATATCTGAACATGTTCCTGACCGTTACCTTCCGTGAAAAACTCAGTCGTTTCCAGATGAAACCGATGCGTTCAAGCAACACCCTTTTTCCGGGTGCTGGGGCTTTTGGAGACATCAATACGGCAGGTCGCGCGATTGTTTCCGGCACGCATGCAATTGCAGTTGCAAACAGTATCACTCCGACTGCAATCGAACTTACGGGCACTGCTATCTCCCAGCGGAACGGAAGTTTTCCAAGCGGAACCGTATACATCATGCCGTATGAAAAAGTCACTGACGCAGGAAAGAGCTTGAATCCGATTGCCAGTCCGACGGCACATCCAAGTATGTTCGAAAGGAATGCATATGAAAGGTACTGTCCCAAAAGCTGGAATCCGGAAAAACCGAGCGATTTAAGGGTACCGATTTCAGTCCTCTTTTCTTCAACGAGCCTTGTCATGGTCGTCAGTGCTACAAGTAGTGCAATGAAGAAAAAGAAGACCGGAAAAACCTTGCTGAGGGAAGATATCTTTTCGATGTTTTCCCTGTAGCTTGAATAGCCTGTACTCTGCCTTCTGTCTTCAACCGAAAAAACGTTTTCCCTGAACGATCCCAGTTTTTCGAATGCATCCGAAATCGATTTTGAAGCATTTGAAAAATCGGTCCTGTATTTTAATCCTGATTTCCAGACATCGGCTTTCAGTGCATCGGTCAAATTTTTTTCAGCACCGCTACCTGTCAGAATGTCAATGACGCGTTCATGTTTTTCAATTGCAGATGATTCGGCTTCAATAAGCTTTTCATCGGCACGCGACGCTTCGCTGAAGATTTCATCGATCTGTCCAAGCCCTTCCCCAATGGAATCAAAACGTGCAAGAACTTTTTCCTTCAACGAAGATTCGATTTCATGCGACACTGAGTCAACAAGATTTCGGTATCCGCTTTCCCAGGTATCCAATTCCCTTGCACCCTTAACCGTCAGATAAACGTGATTGCATTCGGCCTCGTAAAAAAAATCAGGATGAACGTAAAGAGCCAGGTCCAGTGAACCGGCTCCCTTTGCACTCGGCTCCATTTCCGCACTGAAAAACATTGGTCCCTGAACGATTCCTGAAACCGTAAGTTTTTCCGAACCGTATTTTCCGCTCCGTCCATCAAGCAGTGTCAGAACGTCTCCTACATTCGGAAGCGATGCACTGTAAAGTCCTGCCATCTGAACGAGACATTCGCCTGAGTTTTTCGGATATGTTCCCTGCTTAAGTTTGAACCTGTTGATTTCCGGTTCGCCTTTTTCAGGAAGCATTCCGAAAATACGGATGGTTAGCCTTTTTCTGTCGGAGTCCAGGAAAACGTCGTCGTCTACGGTCGCCGGAAGAATCTTTTCAACGCCTTCGATTTTTTTTATCGCATCGATTTCTTCTGCATCGAATCCAAGCTGATTTACGACATCCAGATCATACCAGTCGTATTCATCCATATATGAATCTGCAGCTGCATTCATGTCGGGACTGGTCGCTTCAAGCCCGCCTAAAAATCCTGCTCCCAGGGCAACGATTGCGGAAACTGCAAAAAAGCGATTCAAGGAGCCGGTGATTGTCCTGAAAACGTTCTTTAATCTTGCACGCCTAAACATCATTCAAACCTACCACTCAATCATGTTCACGGGCAAAGGATTTTCACAAAGTTCCGTTCCGACTGCACGTCCGTTTTTAATGCGTATGATTCTGTCGGCCATTTTCGTAATTGCACTGTTGTGGGTAATCAGTACGACGGTCTTTCCGTTTTTCCTGCATGAATCCAAAAGCACCTGAAGCACAGCCGTTCCCGTGTTCGTATCCAGTGCTCCGGTCGGTTCATCGCAAAGTATCAGGTTTGTGTTTTTTGCAAGTGCCCGGGCAATCGATACGCGCTGCTGTTCTCCTCCGGAAAGCTGGGACGGAAAATTATCGGCACGGTCCCTCAATCCGACTTCATCAAGCACGTGCATCGGATCAAGGCTGTCCCTGCAAAGTTCGACGGCCAGCTCTATGTTTTCCTTTGCGGTAAGGTTCTGAACCAGATTGTAAGACTGAAAGACAAAACCGACGTTGTTTCTTCGATGGTTCGTAAGTTCACGCGCAGAAAGGTTTCCGATTTCCTTTCCGTCAAAAATTACCGAACCTGAGCTTACCGAATCCATGCCGCCGAGTATGTTCAGAAGAGTACTTTTCCCTGCCCCGCTCGGTCCGACAATCACGCAGAACTCCCCCCTTTCGATTTCAAAACTCATGTTGTCCAGGGCGACTATTTTCTGCGAACCGGTCCTATAGAATTTACAGACATCCTTAAAAATTATGTACGACATTTTTCACCTGCATTCCGTCAATTTTTTTCTGTATGTTTCTGGAAGATGTTCGTCCAATAAATCTGCGAAACCTTCTCCGTCATTTCTTGAAAGGTGCGAAAGATATTTAAAGAGCTCATGAAAATCGCTTCCCGTATCGAACGAAGGAATTTTAAAACCAAGCGGCTTCAAATCGATTCGACCGGTTTCAAGTGAATCGACCCTTAATCCTGCAAGCCGAGTTCCAATCGCCATCATGAGTTCATAACAGGTCATTCCGTTTTCGCTGAGTCCCGAACGCACAAGGCTGTGTCTGTCCCGATAAAATGATTCTGCGCTCGGACAGATTTTCAAAATGGAGTCGATTGCTTCCCTGATTTTTTCCGCACTGATTTTTTCCGATTTTTCATCAAGCAGAACATCGGTCCCCGCCCTTCTGAAGCCCCAGCCGGCAAGCGGAAAATTCGGAACCAGATCGCATGGGTTGATGAAATTGAAAACATTCCTTTCCTCAATTCCCGAAATGTTTTTTACGGTCGCAGGACAGGCATACGTATATGCATAGATTTTTGACGGAGCGTAAATCTGATTTAAAAGCAGTGCAAGTATGTTTGCAACCGCTGCTCCACGGCTGTGACCTGAAACGATTATGACGGCATCCCTGTTTTTAATCTGTGAAATGCAGTCCAGAAAAACATCCTCGGCTGAACTTAAGAAATTCGATGCGAAATGATTTTGACCGTCGGCATCAAATGAAAAGTCAAAATCGGAATACCATTCGTTTCCATCGGTTCCCCTTATTGCAATCAGATATGCAGGAACGGTTTCAGTTCCAATCAGGACTTTTCCAAGACCGATTGTATATGCGCTCGTATGGTCAATCACTTCGGACGGCCTTCCGTAATTTTTCTGCAGGAGGATTTTAAATCCGAATTCGGAAAAGACATCCTTCGTCAGGTTCGCGTCGTGTGCTGTACATAATCTTAAAATTGAAAGTGCGGAATTTTTTTCATGATGAAAACTGTCGTCGGGAAGAGAAAGGGTTTCGGAAAAAACGGGAAATGCAAAAAAAACTGCAAGTACAAAAACAATCTTTATCCTCATGATTAAACTATAATACAAAGGATTTTTTACGTAAAGATTTCTTCCTCCATTCTGCACGAATCAAAACACGCAGGCATATTTTTTAAATGTCCTGTTGTAAAAATACAAATTTATGTTATATTTATTGTGAGAGTTATTGTGAGAGGTAGAGTATGAAAAGACTTATGACATTTTTTGCAGTGGCTGCGATTGCTCTTTCCGGTGCATTTGCAGATGATTCTGCCGGTTGGGATTTTTCTGCAACGGTTGATTTTGCCTATTATCCAAAATCAGACTACATAGCAGGGGAAACCCACTTTGCGCCGTTGACAGGACCTTGGAGCGGAATTGAAGGCCGCATTACGGGAAAAGCCAATTACACCATTCCGACTCCGCTCGGTGAAAACTGGCTTTTGAATTCTGCAAACCTTGTGCTTCAGGGAAACCTGGAGATTTCTCCGATTTCGATAATGCCGGGCGTTGAAGTTAAATTCACCCCGCTTCCTTTCCTGGTTTTCAGTGCAGGAGCAAAGGCCGGAACCGGATGGAACCTCGGTACGATTCAAGGTATGGCAGAATTTAACGGAACCGACGACTTCATCAACATCACCCCGTTTACGGCATGGTTTTTGAAATGGTTTGCACAGGCAACCTTCCAATTCGACACCGGTGCAATATGGAAGGGAGATTGGACGCATTTCCAAATCATGTATTCATATCAGGTCTACTATGAATTCCTCAGCTCAAAGGATAAGGGCGACGTATGGCTTTGGCAGGCAAGCAACAACAAAGTCAACGGACTGAAGAACTACCAGAATCTCGTACTCGCATACCAGATGCCATTGATTCTGAGCCGCGTTGGTGTGCTTGCGGAATGGGACGGATATTATTTCAGTGATTCCTTCACAAACCCATCCTACAAGGGAGATTTCTGTCAGGTCAGCATAAGTCCGATGGCTCAGCTTTCGTTCACCGAAAAAGACACGCTTTCAATTCTCCTTGGTTTTTCAAGCAGAAGGAGCTTTGCTGAATCCCACGATAAATCGAACACCGAAACCCTCCTGACATATAGTGGATACGAATGGTTCTTTAACCGTCTTGCCCTGAGCTATACGCACACGTTCTAATTTAAAGTTTGCAAGACAAAAAAAAGGGGCTGCCTGAAATTACACGGACAGTCCCTTTTCTTTTTTAGTCATGGGAACCTCTAAAACTGAAATTTTTAGAGATGCCCTTATATTTTACATGTAATACGTCTTTATCGGCGGGAAACCGTTGAATGCGACTGCCGCATAGGTTGAAGTGTAGGCTCCGGTTGAAAGCCAGTAAACTTTGTCGCCCTGTTTCAATGTAATCGGAAGACGGTACTTTGCATTTTCATACATGATGTCCATGCTGTCACATGTCGGTCCGGCAATTATTACGTCGCCCTCCTTGTCTCCGTCCTTCGTGGTAATCAAAGGATATTTTATGCATTCATCCAGGGTTTCAATCAATCCGTTGAATTTACCTACATCAAGATAAATCCACCTGGTCAACGCAGTATTGTTTTTCCTTGCAGAAAGAATCACTTCACTCGTAATGATGCCGCTGTCCCCGACCAATGAACGACCCGGCTCCAGAATGATTTCAGGAAGGTCATCTCCAAAGTCTTCGGTAAGGAAGCGCGTAATTTCCTTTGCATAGACATCAAGCGGATTCGTCGGATCTACATAGCTTGCAGGGAAACCGCCGCCCATGTCTATCATCTGCAGCCTGATTCCCTCTTCTTCTTCAAGTGATGAGAAAAGATATTTTGCCTTTGCAATCGCATCATTCCAGGAACCGATGTCCCTCTGCTGGCTTCCGACGTGAAACGAAATGCCCCAGGGATTGAGACCAAGTTCCCTTGCCTGAACCAAAAGGTCATAGGCCATGTCCGGATG
This sequence comes from uncultured Spirochaetaceae bacterium, assembly GCA_902772605.1. Taxonomy (GTDB): domain Bacteria; phylum Spirochaetota; class Spirochaetia; order Treponematales; family Treponemataceae; genus Treponema_D. The sequence goes on along the minus strand of CACYBG010000250.1, from coordinate 1,146 downwards.
GCATCCGAATTTTCTGCTCAAAGGCCAGTCTGCAGAATCGGAACCTTCGACAAGAATGCGCACATAAACCCGTGAACCAGGTGCATTTTCCGCGATGTTCTTCAAATCATCCTTGCTGTCTGTTGCAAACATCCTTACGCCGTTGTCATAGAAATACTTTATGTCGGCAGCTTTCTTTATGGTATTGCCGTATGAAAGCCTGTTGGGATCATCTACAAATTTCTTAATCAGATCAAGTTCATAGCGGGAAGCGATGTCAAATGAAGAACCGTTCTCAGCAAGCATCTGCAGGACAGGCTCACCTGGATTGGCTTTTATCGCATAGAAGATTTTTGCATAGGGAAAAGAACTTCTCAACTTGATGAAATTCTTTTTGATGGTTTTCAAGCTTACCACAACATTGGGTGTTGGAAGGTCCTTAGAGAACTCCAAAAACTGTGCCCAGTCTTTGTCACTTATATAGTCATTACGATTGTACATTGCGTACCACCTGTAATTTGTTATATGCCGCCGTTTTGCAGAGAACCCAGTTTTTTCGAACGGTATGTTATAATAAAAAAAATATGGGATTTATGGAATAGTTTTTAAAAAAAAATTGATTTTTTTAATCCGGAGTTAACATTGACTTACTCACGAATTCAACACGAAACGGCCGTAAAACCGGACAATCATGCACTTTTGATAATTTAAGGCTCATATCAGTACTTATATATAGAAGAAAATCGATTAAACTGATAAACTTTATAGCCGCTGAAAAAACGGTAGTGACATATCGGAGCGTAAAGGCATTTTTAAACATGATTTTGAAACTGCCTTAAATAATTAATCATAGGTCCCAAAGGATTGGAAAATGAAATTCATTCATACGGCAGATTGGCACCTTGGAAACAGGATGTACGACATAAACAGATGCGAGGAATACGAGGCTTTCTTTTCTTGGCTGAAAGATGAAATCGTAAGGGAAAATGCCGGAACCCTGATTGTATCGGGAGACATATACGACACGACCCATCCGACGACGGAAGCCAGGACGCAATATTTCCGTTTCCTAACGTCTCTTGTCGGAACATGCTGCAAAAACATCGTGATAGTCGGAGGAAACCATGATTCCGGATTGCTCCTTGATTCGGAAAAAACTCTGCTGGA
>CACYBG010000249.1 GCA_902772605.1 uncultured Spirochaetaceae bacterium | reverse complement strand
GCTTCGGAGAGAAATTCCTTTGAATCCAGTACGGAAGATTTAAATTGGCTGGAAGAATCTGCTCCGCCGGAAACCACCATCAAAATGTTTTTGCCTGTTTTTTCCGACTGTAGCTTTGCATCGGAAAAAGAAGAAAGCCATCCCTTTGAGCCACAGGAAGTGAATAGCAGCGCAAAAGAAATCAAAAGAAAGGAAAATGCAAACGGTTTTTTTCTCATTAAATTTTTCTCGCTCAAAATCAAGTCGCCCCTAAAACTTATGAATCTTGGGGAACAGCTGACTAATACACGAAGCATTAATCAGCGGTTCCCAGCAATTTCTCGTAATTCTTTATACTGTATGGAATTACTGCGAAATTGCAGATGTTATTATTAACTGTTTCTTTAGAGGCTTCCGTCATTTGTTTATTTTTTTTAGAATCTCCAGTCCTTTTTGAACCAGAGTTTCCGGTTTTTGAGGTTTTCCAATGAATCCCTTTGCACCGAGCTGAAGCGACTGCAGGACGAACTGCTTTGAAGGAGCCATTGAGTGAACAAGGATTGGAGCCGGGTAGTTCTGCTGCGTAAGGTATTGCAGGAGTTGGAATCCGTTTACATCAGGCAGATAGAGATCCAGAATCACCAGGTCGAATTTCTGCGATGTAATTGCCTGGATGAAAGACTGTCCGTTGGCAAAAACTGCGGTCTTTGAATTGACTGCGGCGAATGCCTGTGGAAGTTTGGTCTGAATGTCCGGCGTAGGGTCAACGATTGCAATGGTCAGATTGCTTCCGTCAAGTTTTTCTTCAACGATTTCCTTTTCAACGTCGCTGTCGAACCTGACTTCTATGTCGCTTTCCGTAGTTTCCTTGTCGTTTGCCAGAATCTTTTCCGTAATCACATCGGTGTAATCGTCCATGACTCCGGCATCAACGTAATTGTTCAGGATGTCGGTCAGGTTTTCCACGACTTGGATTTCTTTGTACATCCCATGTCCGGCCAAAAGTTCCTTTATGAAGTCATTCTTCGCAAGGACCTTTACGTTGGAACGCTTGATTCGCTTTTCATCGCACATTATGTCGAAAAGCAGTTCAAGGTTTGCGCCATCAACGAAAGTCAGGTCAAGGTTGGTCATCATCAATATGACCTTGGGGTCGTGGAAGGTGTTCCTGTCGAGTATTTCGGAAAGCCTGTATTTGAGCAGTGAGATTTTGTCGCGGTTCAATCCCTTGGCGATTTCAATGAAAATCATGTTTCCGTTGACGTGTGTCTCAAGGAAACATTCGGTTTCATCGATTGTCATGGTCATGTGCAGGATTTTGCCGATTGCCTGGAAAAATGCGTCGAATTTAATCGGCCTGGTAAAGTACTTTATGACTCCGAACTTTATGAGGTTTGCCACCTGTTCCTTTGGAATCTGTGGACCGCTTATAATCATTGGAATACGAACCGCATTTGGCTCATGGAGCTTGTTTTCAAGGAAATTCTGTATTTGGTCGAAATCCTTTTCTACATCGATGATAATCAGGTTCGGAAGCTGACTGACCATTTTCTGAAAGGCATCCCTATCACCCTTTGCCAAAGTGACTTTTATCTGTTCTGCGGCCAGCTTTTCCTTAAGGAAAGTTTCCGACATTGGAGAGGCGTCGATTATCAATACTTGCTTTGCGTTGAATTTCGGTTCCTGATTCATACTATCTATTTTACTCCATAAGGTGCATTATTTCAACAATCGGGGGGCTTTTGCTAAAACTCCCTTAAATTCAGCTTCAAAAAACCGATTTGCCCGTCACATTCCCAAGACTGATGTTTCGTTGGTACCGAATGCGTATGCGTCCATCTTTCGGATTCCTTGGAATGTGCTGTCAGCTATTGATTTTTTTTCTCCTATTCTTGAAAATCGATATAAAATAAAGCAAACTTGAATTTTAAGGAGGATTTTATGAAAAAAACGGTGATTTTTATAGCAAACGGTTCGGAAGAAATAGAAACCCTTACACCTGTAGACTACCTTCGCCGTGCAGGAGTCGATGTAACCCTTGTTGCGGTTGCCGATTCCAAAACGGTCGTCTGTTCGCATAAGGTTTCGGTAATTGCAGATTCTACTATAGACGAGTATCTTGCGACAGGAGAACTTCCAGATGCAGTCGTTGTTCCCGGTGGAATGCCCGGTTCGACCAACATTGCAGAAAATGCCAAGGCTGTTGATTTTGTCAGGAAAATGAATGATTCAGGCAAATTGGTCTGTGCAATATGTGCCGCTCCAGCCGTCGTACTGCCGAAAACTGGAGCACTGGCCGGTAAAAAATGGACCTGCTATCCTCAGATGGAGGATTCTGCCACGGATTTTGTCGGAAACCATGTCGATTCAGTACCGTTCGTCCACTGTGAAAACCTTATAACCGGTCGCGGACCTGGTGCAGCCGAAGAATTTTCGATGGAAATCGTAAGGACTTTGGCAGGAGCCGATGTCGCCGCAAAAATTAAGGCGGGAAGCGTCCAGAGGTAATGCAATTTCTAAAACCCTGTTTTCAATGAAACTTTGGAAACGGGGCGGAAGATTTCATCCCTCGCTGCCTTCTGCAAAATGCGTCGATTTCAGGAAATCATGGACCCTCGTCCAGTAGATGTCCGGGCTTACAATCACAGACTGACAGTGACCGGCTGACGGCATTATGAACCAGTCTTTTGCCGATGCCGTTGCGACATAGATGGTTTTGGCCATTTTTGTCGGGACTACGAAATCGCTTCCGCCGTGGAAAATCAAAAGCGGTACGCCTGTCTTTTTCACCGCCCGTATGCTGGACGTCTTCTTGAATCCGAATCCGAACCTGAGCCTGCTGTAAAATGCCGCAAGAGGAAGAATCGGGAACGTCGGTTTGTGCATGCACTCCTTCAGCAGATAATGGAGTTCGTCCCAAAGTGATGTGTATCCGCAGTCACTGACAGCCGCCTTTACGTTGTCCGGGAGTTTTTCACCGAGCGTCATCATTACCGTTGCGGCACCCATGCTTTCACCGTGCAGTACAATCTGAGCCTCTCCGTCAATTTCAAGAATCTTTTCAATCCACTTTACTACATCCTTTTTTTCAAGGCTTCCCATGCTTACGAATTTTCCCTCGCTCATTCCCGAAGCACGGTTTTCCGGCAGAAGGACGTTGAATCCCCTTTTGTGGTAATCCATTCCGTAGACGCTCGTTTCCCTGAGACTGCCCCTGTATCCGTGGATGATGATTGCATATCGGTGGTTTCCTTCCGTCGAAAATAAAAATCCGTGGAGCTTCAGTCCGTCAAAACTTGTCGTCCACAAATCCTGATGCGCCGTACATCCAAGCCAGTGGTCCGCAGTTTTTTTTGCTGCATCCATCTTTTCGTATTTCAGCTTTTCATCCGCATCGGCATTTTTCCTTGCTTCTTCCTCGGTGAAGTTGAGCTTTTTCCACATCTTGCTTGAGGGGACGAAAATTGAATCCAGCGTCCTGTTTGCAATTATCGAGAGAATGACAAAGATTACTGCAACGATTCCTGCAGCGACCGAACATATAATCTGTGGAAGGTTCATTTTTTACTCGCCCTTTTTCGTTCTTTTCGTTCCGACCGATTTTTTTTCGACCGATGTTTTTACCGCTGATTTTCTTGTACTTTCCAGAAGCGGATCTTCAACGGCTTTTTCCAGACGCTCGACTTTTTTAAGCGAAGTCTTTTCAGTCTTTAAATTCGGCTCATCGGAAAGAATCTTTATGTCGTAGCGCGTAAATGGAATCGTGACTCCGTATTTCTTGAAAACATCCACGGCTGTAGTGTAGATTGCGTTTTTCGTGTCGATTAGCTTTGAACGTTCAAACCAGACTGCAAGACGCAGGTTGACGGCTGAATCAAATCCATCGTAAAAGGCTGCCGGGGCAGGGTCGCTCAGAATCGTTCCGTTTTTAATGCAGATGTCGGCAACTTCCCTGGCTGCAATCAATGCTGTGTTCATGTCCGAATCGTAGCTGATTGGAAGCGGGAAAACGAACCT
>CACYBG010000248.1 GCA_902772605.1 uncultured Spirochaetaceae bacterium | reverse complement strand
GGGGCGAAACAAGGGGACTGTACTCTATCTGTGGCGCCTTACTCCGTCGAATTTCACTTCCCATAGAAAAAGTCCTGTCGGAGGAGCCGTCATTCCCGCCTGCTTCCTGTCCCGGCTTTCAAGCACAGCCCTGAAATCTTCCGGTTTCTTACCCTTCTGCTCCATCTGGATAAGTGTTCCCGTAATCGAGCGGACCATTTTCCACAGGAAAGCGTTTGCCTCTATCTCAAAGACCAGTACTTCACCCTCATATCGGAAAAAAGCCTTTTCAATGTAGCGGTGGGTCGAAAGGCTCTGGTCCCCTGCTGCAGTGAATGTTGCACAGTCAATCTCGCCTGAAAGGCAGCTGCACATTCCGTTCAGGACCTCCAGATCGGGCTTCCTCTTTATCCTCCATACGTAGCGCATGTCCCTTGCCTGCGGAAATCCCGTGTGCATGAAATACCTGTACGCCCGGGATGTTGCACTCAGGCGCGCATTGAACGAGTCGTCTACTTTTTTTGCATCCATTATCCTTACGTCGGGAGGAAGAAGTCCGTTCAGTGCCCTTACGTAGTTCCCTTCAGGTATGGAATCGGACGGCGAAAAGAAATTTGCAGCCTGCCCCGCCGCATGGACACCGCTGTCTGTCCTTCCGGAACCGATTATGCTTATGTCCGTGCGGAACATTTTTCCAAGTGCGCACTCAAGTTCTCCCTGTACTGTCCTTACGGGGTTTCCTCCAGCCGCCCTGTCCTGCCTTTGCCATCCGCAGAAATCGGTTCCGTCATAGGATACGGTCAATAGGATGTTAGTCATCGCTGAATATGTTGTTTGAAGAAAGTTCCTTGTTTATCTTGTCGTAAAGGTTCTTTGCAAGTTCCAGAAGAGGTCCCGGCTTTTCCTTGCTGGACTTTCCGAGTCCGAAGATTCGTGCTATGGACTTCTTGAACTCCTCCAGCTTCTTAAGCCTGAGCTCCTTGTCCTTTTTCTGTCCGTACTTGTACTCAAGGATTCCCTGCATGTAGATTACGCCGTCGTAGCCGTAGTTCTTGTCGGTATCCGGTCCGAACATGTTGTTCATCGGTTCTATCGATTCAATCCTTCCGGTTTCGTTTATGAGCGTCTGCTGATAGAAGAAAAGGGCTTTCCTGTAGAAAACCTGTGCGATGTATTCGAAGTTGTGTCCCGGACAAAGAAGGTCCAGGTCCTTGCAGAGCCAGGCAAGCCTTATCGACAGCATGGCCCTCTTGAACGTCGGTGCGTATCCGGTATCGACCTTTTCATAGCAGAGGAGCGCGTTGTAATACATTGCTGCACCGTCATAGAGGTTCCTCTTTTCCAGGAGGTTGTGGTACGGGAAAAGCGTTTCGACCATCGCAACCCTGTGCTCCTCATCGTCATACAGCCTTGCAAGCGTCGCCTGGTCCTTTATGTCGTTGAAGTCCTTCCAGAAAAGTGCCGTATGGCAGTTCGGGCAGCAACCCACTTCATAAATCATCGGGAATACGCGTCCGTATCTTTTTGAAGGTTCGAAAATGCGGTGAAGTTCATCCGTCAGAGGGCCTGCAATCATACGTCCGCCTCCACGCTGCATGACTTCCTGTTGGAAAGCCTTGTTGCAGACCGGACAGACAACCTTTTCCTTGGCCCAGTAAGATATGGAAGGCTTCTTTTCAACGCCGTTGGTCAATGAATTAGTACTCATGTAATTAACCTCGCTCTATGACGACATTCGCCACGGCATATTCCTTTTCATGGCTCAGTGAAACGAAAACCCTGGCTCCCCTGCCGCAGATTCCGTCCATCAGCTCCAGCGCCTTTCCAGTAACGACCAGTTCGGGCTTTCCGTTGGAATATGTCTGTATGTATACGTCTTTCAGTCCGAATCCCACGACCCCCGTACCCAAGGCCTTTGAAAAAGCTTCCTTTGCTGCGAACCTTGCGGCATAATGCTGGGTAAGGACCTCGGTTTCGCCGGAAGCCATCTCGGCCGGATTGAAAAACCTCTTAAGTATATCGGGATTTTTTATCCATTTCTCAAATCTGGATATCCTGATTATATCGACTCCTATACCGAAAATCATATCACAGAAGCTCCTGTTCTTGAACCTCTTCAAGTTCAGTTTCGATTTTTTCCTCAACTTTTTCAAGAACTTCGGTTTCGGATTCCGCTTCGCCTTCACTTTCAGCCTGACGTTCTGCAGGAAGCGACTCTTCGACGGCCTTTTCAACCTCCTTTACCCAAATCCTGATTGAAGAAGGCTGGTCGAGTATGCTTGTTCCCGGCGGAGGGACGACGGTAAGCGGTATTTCGTATGTTCCCGCACCCTTTACGGATACGCAGTCGGCAGTTACGGATATTCCTGACGGATCTATCTTCTCCAGGTTGATTTCAGACCCCTTGAGGCTTACGGAAACGTATATGCTGTCGTTCGTAATCTCCAGGTCTTCCATGAGGTTTGCAAATCCGACCTTGACTCCGTTGTAGTTCTGCTGTCCCTGTATCGGCGAAAGCTTTACGGTAAGCGTGAATTTCGATTCCGGAGTGACGGAAATCTTCAGCCTGCTGTCCAGCCTTGAAAAATTGGGCGTTACGTCGATGGACGTGGGCATGAATTTGTTGGTTATCCGCTTGAGGTCGATGGCCTCGGTCGTTATGGCCTCAGCCTTTGCAGTCTCGACTATGCTGCGTCCCCCGGATATCTTTATCATGTCGGGTTCCAGCGTCTTTTCGTAGATTTCGTATCCCTTTATGCTGAGCTCCCCGCTGAAAGTCGGTATGATCTTGATCCATTCCTCGGTCTTGTGCTCGACCTTAAGCTTTACGGTCTTCGGACTGTACTCGAATTTGTTGAATTCCGATGCAGCAGCCGGAGCGTTGACCTCGACAACCACAGGAAAATCGTAGACGCCTTCGTCCGTTACTGCAACGTACTGTCCGTTGTTGAGCCTTGAACGCAGGTCTACGAAAGCGTGAATTGCCGATTCGTCCACCTTGTCCGCTGATTTTACGGTTACCCTTACGGAGAATTCCCTGAGCGGCTGACCGTCCTTTTCGGTTGCAACCATCATTCCGTCGTCCTTTATCTCCACGGCCGTGTTGATGACGGTCTTTACGGAACCGTAGTTGTAGTAGACGAAACTTATGAGTATGGAAAGTCCAAGGCAGAGAAGGACGTTCAGTATCTCCGGCTTTTTTTTGCGGATTCCGTCAAGAAACTTTTTTTGCTTCATCCCTTGAATCTCCTTCGTGGCTTGATCCGACAGTTTTTCTTCCCAGGAACTGGGTGAGCTTCTGTTCCAGTTCCTTCCTTTCCAGGTTCACCTCAAGGTATCCGTCGTGGGCAAGGCTTATGTGTCCGGTTTCCTCACTGACGACAAGGGCTACCGCATCGCTTTTTTCGCTTGCTCCGAGTGCCGCACAGTGCCTGGTTCCGAACGTCGATTTCTTTATGTCGTAATGTTCGCTCAAGGGAAGGTGGCTTCCCGCCCTGACTATCTTGTTGCCCTGGATTATGCATGCACCGTCGTGCAGCGGAGTGTCGTACTTGAATATGGTGACGAGCAGGTTCTTTGATATGTCTGCATTGAGTTCCTCTCCGTTGAGGTCCGAATCGTCGTTGACTATCTTTCCCATCGGGTCGCTCCTCAAAAATACCAGAAGCATTCCGCGGCTTTTCGGCTGGGATTTTGAAAGCTCCTCTGCTGCATCAAGTACGCTGGTGATTTTTTCCTCCGTATCCCTGGCGTTTTTCTTTCCCCTGAGCGACAGGAAATTCAGGTTTCCCATCTTTACGATGATCTTCCTTATTTCAGGCTGGAAAATGATTACGAACGCAATGAGGATGGTAGGACCGAGTTTCCTTATGAGCCATGAAAGTATCGGAAGCTTGAGGAAAGAGACGATGAGCCCCGCAAATCCGACTATCACGGCAGATTTCAGAACCTGTAGGGAATTCGTCCGGTGCAGGAGCCTGAAAACCTCATATATCAGTAAAAAAAGAAGGCCGAAATCAAGGACCTGCAGCAAATACCTTCCGACAGACGTCAAACTACCGCTTACTTCGTTCAATTGAAAAGCTCCTTTTCTTTTTTAGGAAAACATTGATAATCAGGACGCCGGATGTAACCATGACCATTTACTGGAATGAGGTTTCCCGATGTCGTCCTCCATTAAATATCGGACGCGTTTTCGATTCCGAACAGGACATTCAGGGAATCGACGCAGGGTGCAACGTCGTGTACCCTGAGCAGCCTTGCCCCCCTGATTACGGACAGTAAGTTTGCAGTCATGGTGCCGTAAAGCCTTCCGTCCGCATCCCTTCCGGTAAGCTGTCCTATGCATGTTTTCCTTGAAAGTGCCATGAGGACCGGATATTTTCCTCCGCAGAGCCGTCCGCAGTTCCGTATGAGCGAAAGGTTTCCCTCTAGGCTTTTTCCGAACCCTATGCCGGGATCCACTATGATCTTGTCTTCGGATATTCCCCTGGACAGTGCAAAATCGATGCGTGAACGGAGGTATGAGTCGACCTCAGTGAATATGTTGCCGTATGACGTGTCGTCCTGCATGTTCGACGGAATGCCCCTCTTGTGCATGAGTATGACGGGTATTCCTGTTGAAGACGCCAGGTCTGCGCAGTCAGGGTCGTCCTCAAGGGCAGAAACGTCGTTCAGTATGTCAGCACCTGCATCGAGTGCCGCCTTCATGACCTCGGCCTTCCTCGTGTCCACCGAAATCGGGATGGAATGATTCCTGCGGATTTCCTTGATGACGGGAACTATCCGTTTTATTTCCTCTTCTGCACTGACGTAATCTGCGCCCGGACGGGTGGATTCCCCTCCGATGTCTATTATGTCGGCCCCTTCATCAATCAGCCTTGCGGCGTGGTCGTATCCGCCCCTGCTTTTTCCGTAGAAGCTGTCCGGGGTTGCGTTTACTATTCCCATTACGAATGCGGGACGTTCGGTATATATCGTCCGTCCTGAAAGTTTGAGCGACGTTTTTTCCATGATTCGATAAATCTCCCTGAAATCACCATGCCGAAAGAGGATGGTCCGATATTGCCTTTTCAACCCGTTCCGTTATCGAGCTCGGATCCAGGCCTACGCTTTCAAGTATCTGCGCCCTGGTGCCGTTTGAAACGAATCCGTCCGGGAATGCAAGCACCATTGTTTTGGTCATGCCGCATCCCTCCGTTTTTTTCATGACGGATTCAAGGTATTCCGAAATTCCTCCGTTCCTGACCCCGTCCTCAAGGAATACCGCAAGATTGTAATCCCTTGCAATCGACGTGAAGTGCTCCTCGTCGAACGGCTTTATGAACCTGAGCACGTACATGTCTACAAGAATTCCCTTGATCAGCAGCGACCTTGCAGCCGTGAGGGCCTCGCTGTACAGGCTTCCCGTGAGTACGAAAAGTATGCGTTTCCTCGTGTTGATGCCCATGAACAGGTTCTCTTCCAGACCTATGCTCATTGCAGGAGCGAATTCGGTGCACCTGATGTAGATACCCCTGCCTTGTTCAACCGGAGTTGAGAAGGACTGGATTTCTGACGGACACGAGAGCTTCGGCCACCTTATGCTTACCGGCCCCCTGCATTGACCTATGGCCCAGTCCAGACAGATCTTGAGGTCCGAAGATGAGCATACGGTCATGACGGTCATGTTCGGTATGGGCCTGAACAGCGCAATGTCGAAGATTCCCTGGTGGGTCTCTCCGTCCGACGGTACTGCACCCGCCCTGTCCAATGCAAGTATTACGTGCCTCTCCTGGAGGGCAATGTCTTCTATAATCTGATCGATTGAACGCTGGATGAACGTGGAGTATATGGCGACTATCGGAACCAGTCCTCCCGCTGCAAGTCCGCCGGCAAAGGTTACTGCATGTTCCTCCGCTATGCCCACGTCGAAGAATCTCTTCGGATAATGCCGTGAGAATGCATCAAGCCCCGTTCCCTTGGACATGGCCGCCGTTATTGCAACGACATTCTGGTTTTCGGATCCGATTTCCATGATCCTTCGGCTGAATGCTTCCGTAAAGCTCAGCGTGTCGTATTTTTCCACAACCCCGTCGCTAGTGTTGAAGGGACCGACTCCGTGAAATGCAGACGGATCGTCTTCCGCCGGGCTGTATCCCTTTCCCTTCTTTGTGACAACGTGGACTACGACAGGACGGGGAATCTTCTTGACGCGCTTTAGGGTTTCCTCCAGCTGCTCCATGTTGTGCCCGTTGAGGGGACCTACGTATTCGAATCC